>DASTGK010000574.1:0-7275 GCA_035719085.1 Anaeromyxobacteraceae bacterium | reverse complement strand
ATGTCGAGCTCGGACATGATCTTGAGGCGCGAGATGATGGCGTTCCGCAGCTTCATCGGCGGCTTCATCACCTCGTACATCACGCCGTCGATGCGGAAGCGGACCCGGAAGTCCTTCTCGTAGGGCTCGACGTGGATGTCGCTGGCGCCCTTCTTGATGGTGTCGAGCAGGATGAGGTTCACCAGCTTGACGACCGGCGCCTCCTCGGCGCTCTTCTCCAGGTCGACGACGTTGGTGTCCTCGCCGCCGTCCTCGACGACCGCGACCTCGGAGTCGTCGAAGCCCTGCATCACCTCGTCGAGGTCGGGCCCCTTCTCCGCGTAGTACCGCTCGATGGCCTCCTTGATGGCCTGCTCGGAGGCCACCACGACCTCGACGTTGTAGCCGGTGAGGAACTTGATGTCGTCGATGGCGAAGATGTTGGAGGGGTCGCTCATGGCGATGATGAGCGATGCGCCGGCCCGGTTGACCGGCACCACCTGGTGCTTCTCGGCGGTGGTCTTGGGGATGAGCTTCAGCACCTCCGGATCGATGTCGAAGTCCTTCAGGCTGATGGCCGGGACCCCGTACTGCTTCGACAGGAAGTTGGTGAGGTCGGCCTCGGCGATGGAGCCCTGCCGCACCAGGAGCGAGCCGATGCGGCCGCCGGTCTTGCGCTGCTCCTCCTGCGCCTTCTGGAGCTGCTGCAGGGAGATGAGGTTCTCCCGGACGAGGAGCTCTCCGAGCCTTCCGGACATGCGTGGTGATCCCTTCGAGGCGGTGGGTGCTGGGGCGGCGACCGACACTAGCAGGCGCTTCCGACGGGGGTCAAGGAAGCGGACCCCGTCCAACCCGCGTATTTCCAGGGGAAAATGCGCAGCCCGCCCTACACCGGCGCCGGCCGCAGGAGGGCCCGGGCGCGCTCGACGTCGTCGGCGATCTGGGCCTTCAGCGCTTCGAGCGAGGGGAAGCGCCGCTCGTCCCGGAGGCGCGCCACGAAGGCCAGCCGGATCGGCTCGCCGTAGAGGTCGCGGCCGTCGAAGTCGAAGAGGTGGGCCTCGGCGCCGGGCCGGGCGGCCGCCTCGACCGTCGGCTTCACGCCCACGTTGCAGACCCCGGCGTAGGCCGCGGCGCCCTCGGGCCCGAGCGGCCCGGGCGCGCCCCCAACGAGCGCCCGGACGGCGTAGACGCCGCTCCGCGGCAGGAGCGCCTCGGTGGCCACGTTGGCGGTGGCGAAGCCGAGGCCGCGCCCGCGGCCGGCGCCCGGCGCGACCCGGCCGTCGAGGTCGTAGGGGCGGGTCAGCAGGAGCGCCGCCGCCTCGACGTTCCCCTCCAGCAGGAACTCGCGGATCTTGGTCGAGGAGACGGTCAGGCCGCCCTCGGTGACCGGCTCGATCACGTGGAGCGCGACGCCGCGCGGCTCGAGCAGCCGCCGCAGGGCCTCCACCCGCGCCCGCTCGTGGCCGGCGTTGAAGTCCCAGCCGACCACCACGTCGCGCATGCCGAGCGCGCCCGCGAGGTCCCGCTCCACGAAGCCGGCGGCGCTCGTGCCGGCGTAGCCGAGGTCGAAGGGCTGCACCACCGCCACGTCGACCCCGTGCGCCGCGAGCAGCTCGAGCTTGCGGTCGAGCGAGGTGAGGAGCGGCGGCGCGAGCTGGGGGCGCAGCACCCGCACCGGGTGGGGCTCGAAGGTGAGGACGCCCGCCGCGGCGCCGCGGGCCGACGCCGCCTCGCGGGCGCGCTGCAGGAGCGCCTGGTGGCCGAGGTGGACGCCGTCGAAGTTGCCGATGGCCACGGCGCCGCCGCGGAGGGCGCCGGCGCGCGCGGCGTCGGAGAGGGAGCGGTAGACCTGCATCGCCCTCCTGATAGGCCCGCGGCGGGCCGGCGTCAAACGGCGGGCCGGCCGGTTTCTTGCGCGCCCCGGCCCGCAGCCGTAAGGAACGGCGCGTGATGACGCTCCACGCCGCGCTGGCCCTCTCGGCGCTCCTCGCCGCGGGCTTCCTCTTCTTCGCCTCGCCGAGCCGCGTCCTCCCCGGCGTCGCCCTCCTCGCCGCCGGCGTCGAGGTCGCCCTCGCCGAGGGCTGGCTCCGGCTCGCGCTCCACGGCCCCACTCTGGCGCTCGCGCTCGGCGCGGCCATCGCCCTGCCGGCGCTGGTCCTCTGGTGGCGCGCCGGCGGCAAGGGGCCGCTCACCGCGGCCTCGGTGCTGGCCTTCATCGGCCTGCTCCAGACCGGCCTGGCGCTGCTGACCCGCCTGTAGCGCCCGGGGCGGCCGCCCTAGCCGACGAGCTGCCGCAGCACGTACGGCAGGATGCCGCCGTGCCGGTGGTACTCGACCTCGATGGGCGTGTCGATCCGGAGCGTCAGCGTCACCTCGTCCACCTGCCCGCCGGCCCGGGTGATGCGCAGCGCCACCGGCTGGCGCGGCGAGAGCGGCCCCTCGACGCCCACGAGATCGAAGCGCTCGGTGCCGTCGAGCCGGAGCGTCCCGGCGCTCGTCCCCTCCGGCAGCTGCAGCGGCAGGAGCCCCATGCCCACCAGGTTGGCCCGGTGGATCCGCTCGAAGGAGCGGGCGATGACGGCGCGCACGCCGAGCAGCCGCGTCCCCTTGGCGGCCCAGTCGCGCGAGGAGCCGGTGCCGTACTCCTGGCCGGCGAAGACGACGAGCGGCGTCCCCTCGGCGGCGTAGCGCACGGCGGCGTCGTAGATGGTGAGCCGCTCGCCCGAGGGCTGGTGGACGGTGACGCCGCCCTCGACGCCCGGCACGAGCAGGTTCTTGATGCGCACGTTGGCGAAGGTGCCGCGCACCATCACCTCGTGGTGGCCGCGCCGCGAGCCGTAGGAGTTGAAGTCCTCCTTGGCCACGCCGTGGGCGGTGAGCCAGGTCCCCGCCGGCGAGGTCGCCTTGATCGAGCCGGCCGGGCTGATGTGGTCGGTGGTCACCGAGTCGCCGAAGACGGCGAGGGCGCGGGCGCCGCGGACGCCGCCGGCCGGCGAGGGGGCGAGCGCGAGCGGCGTGAACCAGGGCGCCTCGGCGATGTAGGTCGAGGCCTCGTCCCAGCGGTACTGCGCGCCGCCGGGCGCCTCGAGCGCCTTCCAGGCGGGGTTCGCGGCGGCCACGTCGGCGTAGTTGGCCCGGTAGCCCTCCGGGTGGCTCGCCTCGGCGAGCAGCGCCTCCACCTCGGCCACCGAGGGCCACAGGTCGGCGAGCAGGACCGGCTTGCCGTCGGCCCCCTCCCCGAGCGGCTCGCGCGTCAGATCGCGATCGACCGTGCCGGCGAGCGCGAAGGCGACGACGAGCGGCGGGCTCATGAGGAAGTTGGCCTTCACGCTCGGGTGGACGCGCGCCTCGAAGTTGCGGTTGCCGGAGAGGACGCTCGCCACGACGAGGTCGTGCTCGCCGACGAGCGCCTCGAGCCGCGCGTCGAGCGGGCCGGAGTTGCCGATGCAGGTGGTGCAGCCGTAGCCGACGGTCTGGAAGCCCAGGGCGTCGAGGTCGGCCTGCAGCCCGGTGCGCGCCAGGTAGTCGGAGACCACGCGCGAGCCGGGGGCGAGCGAGGTCTTGACCCAGGGCTTCGGGTGGAGGCCGCGGGCCCGCGCCTTGCGGGCGAGGAGGCCGGCCGCCAGCATCACCGACGGGTTGGAGGTGTTGGTGCAGCTGGTGATGGCGGCGATGACCACGTCGCCGTGGCCGAGCGAGAGGTCCCTCGTGGCGATGGGGCGCGTGGCGGGCGGCGGCGCCGCGCCCGGCACCTCGGCGGCCGGGTGGCGCGCCGCCAGCTCGGCCCGGGGCTTGGCGAAGCCGTTCGCGTCCTGCTGCTCGAAGAGGGCCTCGAACTTCGCCTTCAGGCCGGCGAGCGCGATCCGGTACTGCGGCCGCTTCGGCCCGGCCACCGACGGCTCGACCGCGCCGAGGTCGAGCTCGACCACCTGCGAGTAGTCCACCTGCCCCTTCACCGGGATGCCGAACATCCCCTGCGCCTCGTAGTAGGCGCGCACCGCCCGCACCTGCGCCTCGCTGCGGCCGGTCGAGGCGAGGTACTCGAGCGTCCGCTCGTCGGTGGGGAAGAAGCCGGTGGTGGCGCCGTACTCGGGCGCCATGTTGGCGATGGTGGTCCGCGTCGCCGCCGGCAGGGAGCGCGCCCCCTCGCCGAAGAACTCGACCAGCTTCCCGACCACCTTGGCCCGGCGCAGGATCTCGGTGACGGTGAGGACGAGGTCGGTGGCCGTCACCCCCTCGCGCAGCGCGCCGGCGAGGTGGAAGCCGACCACGTCGGGCGTGAGGAAGGCGGAGGGCTGCCCGAGCATGGCCGCCTCGGCCTCGATGCCGCCCACGCCCCAGCCGACGACGCCGAGGCCGTTCACCATGGTGGTGTGCGAGTCGGTGCCGACGAGCGTGTCGGGGAACCAGAGCCCGTCGCGCTCGAAGACCCCCTGCGCCAGGTACTCCAGGTTCACCTGGTGGCAGATGCCGAAGCCGGGCGGGACGATGCGGAAGGTCTTGAACGCCTGCGTCCCCCACTTGAGGAACTGGTAGCGCTGCCGGTTGCGCTGGAACTCGAGGTCCATGTTGGCCTGGAGCGCGGCGACGGTGCCCCAGGCGTCGACCTGCACCGAGTGGTCCACCACCAGGTCGACCGGCACGATGGGCTCGACGCGCGCGGCGTCCTGGCCGAGCCGCGCCGCCGCGGCGCGCATGGCGGCCAGGTCGACGAGCAGCGGCACGCCGGTGAAGTCCTGCAGGAGGACGCGCGCCACCACGAAGGGCACCTCGCGCGTCCGCTCGCCGTTCGGCGCCCAGCGCGCCAGCGCCCGCACGTCCTCCTCGGTGACCCGCTTGCCGTCGGCGTTGCGCGCCAGGGACTCGAGGACGACGCGCAGCGCCACCGGGAGGCGCGCGATCGGGCCGAAGCCCCGCTGCTCGAGGAGCGGCAGCGAGACGAGCTTGCCGCTCCGCCCGCCGCCGAGGTCGAACGACGCGATGACGCCGAGGTGGTCGTGCATGGTGATCTCCGTGTCCGCTCGATCTAGCCCGCGCCCGGCCGGGTTCAAGCGGCGAAGCGGGTACCCCGCGCGCCGGCGCGCGGGAGTAGCATGGCGCCGCCATGATGCCCTCCGAGCTCTACCGCCCGTCGCTCGCGCTGCTCACCGACTTCTACGAGCTGACCATGGCCTTCGCCGCCTGGAAGAGCGGCGCCGCCTCGCGCCAGGGCACCTTCACCGCCTCCTTCCGCCACCACCCGTTCCGGGGCGGCTTCACCGTGGCGGCCGGGCTGGCGCCGGCCATCGACTACGTCCGCCACCTGCGCTTCACGCCGGACGACCTCGCCTACCTCGCGGCGCAGCGGGGCGCCGACGGGGCGCCGCTCTTCGAGCCGGGCTTCCTCGAGGCGCTCGGCGGACTCGAGCTCGACCTCGACGTCGACGCCGTGCCGGAGGGGACGGTCGTCTTCCCGCTCGAGCCGGTGGTGCGCGTCTCCGGGCCGATCATCCCGGCGCTGCTCCTCGAGTCGACGCTCCTCGCCCTCGTCAACTTCCAGACGCTCGTCGCCACCAAGGCGGCGCGCGTCAAGCTGGCGGCGCAGGGGGAGCCGGTGCTCGAGTTCGGCATGCGGCGCGCCCAGGGGATCGACGGCGCGCTCGGAGCCAGCCGCGCCGCCTACCTGGGCGGCGCCGACGCCACCTCCAACACGCTCGCCGGCCGGCTCTACGGCATCCCGGTGAAGGGCACGCACGCCCACGCCTGGGTGATGCTCCACGACGACGAGTTCGAGGCCTTCATGGCCTACGCCCGCGCCATGCCGGCCAACTGCGTCTTCCTGGTCGACACCTACACCTCGCTCGGGGGGGTGAAGAAGGCCATCGAGGCCGGGCGCTGGCTGCGCCAGCACGGCCACGACCTGGGCGGCGTCCGGCTCGACTCGGGCGACCTCGCCTGGCTCTCCATCGAGGCGCGGCGGCTGCTCGACGAGGCCGGCTTCGAGGAGGCCAAGGTCTTCGCCTCGAACGAGCTCGACGAGACCATCATCGAGAGCCTCAAGGACCAGGGGGCGCGCATCGCCGTCTGGGGCGTCGGCACCAAGCTCGTCACCGGGGCCGACGACGGGGCGCTCGGCGGCGTCTACAAGCTCGGCGCGGTGCGCAGCGACCCCGGCGCGCCGTGGTCGCCGCGGCTCAAGGTCTCCGAGGCGGCCGGCAAGACGACTGTCCCGGGCCGGCTGCAGGTGCGCCGCTACGAGGACGCGCGGGGCTTCCTCGCCGACGCCATCTACGAGGAGGATCTCGGCCTGCACGAGCCGGCGGGCATCGTCGACCCGCTCGACCCGACGCGGCGGCGGGAGATCCCGGCCGGCACCAGGGGCGAGGACCTGCTCGTGCCGATCTTCCGCGGCGGCCGGCAGGTCTACGAGCCGCCGCCGCTCGAGGCGAGCCGCGCCCGCACGTTCGAGCAGCTCGAGCGCTTCCACGGCGGCGTGAAGCGCTTCGTCAACCCGCACCAGTTCCCGGTGGGGCTCGAGCGGCGCCTCTCCGACCTGCGCATCAAGCTGGTGCTCGAGGCGCGCGGGGCGCCGGCGTAGCACCCCTAAAAGCTGAACCGGTCGACCACGCCGCGCGACCACTCGAGGATGGTCGGCCAGCCGACCACCGCGTCGAGCGCCACCTGCGCCGCGGCGAGGTCCACCTTCTGCTCCACCACGCTCGCCGAGCAGGCGACGAGCCGCGCCCCGCCCTGCCGGGCCTGGTGCAAGAGCGCCGCCGGGTCGTCCGGCTCGCCGTCGTGCGCCGCCACCACCGCCGTCACCGCCGGGCCGACGAGGAAGACGTCGACCCGCTCCTCCATGGCGACCGCGGCGAGCGCCGCCGAGCCGGCCGCGCGCAGGGCGGTCCGGTCGTCGCGGGTGACGAAGATGACGGTGCGGCCGGGCATGGAGTCCTTCTAGCCGAGCCGCCCGGCGGCGTCACCGCCCCGGGGTCGCCGCCGGAGGCACCGTCCCCGTTCCCCCGCGCTTTTGGCGTGTGCTATGCGTCCCCCCTCCCATGACCGACGAGAAGAAGCCCACCGGCCCCGTGGTGATCCGCAAGGGGCAGATCACGCCGCCCGCCGAGGGCGTCCCCACCGCGCAGCCGGCCGAGGCGCCGGCGACGCCCGCCGCCGCGCCGGAGAAGCCGGACACCCGGCCCCAGTGGCAGCGGCTCGCCGACCAGAAGAAGGCGGAGCAGGCCGGCGCCGCGACGGCCGGCGAGGCCCCGGCCCCGGGCGCGCCCAGGCCGCCCCGCGGCGACCGCGGCGGTCCCC
>DASTGK010000573.1:0-4431 GCA_035719085.1 Anaeromyxobacteraceae bacterium | reverse complement strand
GTGCCGAGCTGGCCGGCCATGACCGGCGCGCGGACGGTGAAGTCGCCGCGCTCGATGCGCGAGGCGGCGTTGAGCAGCGGCTTGGGGATCTGCGGCGCGATCTCGGTCTTCACCAGCACGCCGAGCAGGAGCCCCACCACGAGCAGCGCCGCCATGATGCCGAGGACGCGCCACTGGTAGTCGGCCAGGGCGGCGAAGTCGGCGCCGGTGGGGCGCGACAGCACCACGTGGGCCTTCTCCACGCCGGTGAGCGGCTCGGCCCGCGCCCGCGTGGCCGGCACGTCGGCGAACAGGAGGGGCAGCTCGAGCGGCAGCGGCGACTTCAGCTTGACGCGGGGGGCCTTGCCGTCGCCCACGGTCGCGCCGTGCGCCGCCACGGCGAGCGGCGCCAGGCGCTTCGCCAGCTCCGGCGTGGCGGTGGTGACGAGCTGGGGCGTGCCGACCGCCAGGGTCACGTCGACGCCCGTGTCGCGATCGAGGGCCGCGGCCCAGGCGGCGTCGAGGGGCAGGAAGAGCACCAGCGCGGCGCCGTCGCCGGCCGGCAGGGCCACCCCGTACCAGAGCCCGTCGTTGACGCGGGCGTAGCCGCGGCGCGGCGTGCCCGAGGCGGCGTCGCGCAGGAAGGCGGCCGCCTCCCGCTGCGGCCCCTCGGCGGCGGCCGAGAGGTTCTTCGCCAGCCACTCGGGGCTGGCCGCGGCCCAGAAGGCGCCGTCCGGCAGCGCGATCGAGAGCGTGCGCGCCGCCTTCTCCACGGCCGCCTTGGCCGCCGCCTCGACCGCCGCCTGCCGCTCGGCGAGGGCCGCCGCGTCGTCCGCGGCCGGGGCCGCCTTCGCCTTCTTCTTCCCCTCGGGCTGCCCCGCGCCCGCGTAGAGCGCCTCGAGCAGGTCGCCGTCCTTCACCGCCACGCCGGTGACCGCCGCCGCCTCGGCGGCCATGAGCCGCTCGCGCTGCCGCAGCGCCACGGCGCCGGCGTCGAGCGCGGCGTCCACCTGGCGCAGCGCCCGGGCCGACAGCTCCTTCGAGAGCCAGAAGAGGTTGGCCACCCCGGCGCCGAGGAGGACGAGCATGTAGAGCCAGAGCTTGAGGCGGTTCATGGCCTCCCTTTCTAACCCAGAGCGAGGCGGGCCGCGAGGCGCGACACCCCGTCGCGGAAGGCCTGGGGCGGCGAGAGGAGCGAGACGACGAGGTGGCCCTTCCGCGCGAAGTCGTAGAAGAAGCCGGGCTGCACCGCGACGCCGTCGCGCTCGAGCAGGTCGAGGCAGAGCGCCTCCTCGTCGACGGTCTCGCCCACGCGCACCACGGCGCTCCAGCCGCCCGCGCCGCGCAGCGGGGAGGCGGCGCTGCCGGCCAGGAGCTCGGCCAGCGCCGCCCGGTTGGCGGCGAGCCGCGCCCGCAGCGGGCCGAGGAAGGCCTCCCGCCGCGCCAGCAGGCGCGGCAGGGCGAGCTGCGCCGTGGCCGAGACCGAGAGCGCGGTGTCGGCGATCACCTCGAGCCGCTCCAGCGCCGGCCCCGCCAGCCGCGCCGGGCCGGCCGCCGCGATCCAGCCGGCCTTCACCTGCGGCAGGCCACAGGTCTTGGAGAGGCCGGCGAGCGAGAAGGCGAGGCACTCCCGGGCGCCGAGGACGCTCGGGGCCCCCGGGGCGGTGTCGGCGAAGACCTCGTCGCCGACGAGCGCCAGGCCGCGGCTGGCGCAGAGCAGGTCGAGGGCGCCGAGCTCGCCCGCCGAGAGGACGGCGCCGGTCGGGTTGGACGGGCTCACCGCCACGACGGCCCGCGTCCGGCCGGTCACGGCGGCGGCCAGCGCCGCCAGGTCGACGTGCCACTCGCCGTCCCAGCGCAGCGGGTAGCGGACCAGCCGGACCGCGGCCAGGTCGGCCAGCAGGTCGAGCAGCGGGTAGGCGGGGGCGGGCACCAGCACCTCGTCCCCGGGATCGCAGAGGAGCTGGAAGAGCCAGCCGAAGGCCTCGCTCGTCGAGGCGGTGAGGAGGATGCTGCCGGGGCTGGCGGCGGCGCCGCGGTCGGAGAGCCACCCGGACACGGCCGCGCGGGCCTCGAGGAGGCCGCGCGGCGTGGGCTCGTAGGCGGCGACCCGGTCGTCGTGGAGCAGGGCCGAGAGCGCGGCCGGATCCCAGCCGAGGCCGCAGCGGGCCGGGTTGCTCTCGGTGAGGTCGAGGATGGGGCGCCCCGAGGCCCGGGCCGCCTCGAGCCGGCCGGCCAGCGCATTCCCGTGGAGATCCCAGGCGGTCCGGCGCGAGAGCATCGGCCCGATGGTAGCCTAGGGGGGCCGGCGGGTCCTCTCCCGGTCACGAATCGCCTCGCCGCGGCTCCCAACAGGGACGGCCGCGATCGCGGCCCGACCGGTGAACACCCGCGCCCGACCTCCGGAGAGCCACGCCCATGAACCGACTCCTCGCCGCCGGCCTCGCCCTCCTGCCGCTCGCCGCCGCGGCCGACGAGGGGATGTTCACCTACGACGCCTTCCCCAAGGACCGCGTCGAGAAGGCCTACGGCTTCCGGGTCACCGACGGCTGGCTGGAGGAGGCGCGGCTCGCCTCGGCCCGGCTGGCGCAGGGCTGCTCGGGCAGCTTCGTCTCGCCTGCCGGCCTGGTGATGACCAACCACCACTGCGCCCACAGCTGCATCGAGCAGCTCTCCACCGCGCAGCGCGACTTCGTGAAGAGCGGCTTCTACGCCCGCGCGCCGGCCGACGAGGTGAAGTGCCCCGAGCTCGAGGTGAACCAGCTCGTCGCCATCGCCGACGTCACGGCGCGCATGACCAAGGCGACGCAGGGGAAGGCGGGCCAGGAGTTCCACCGGGCCCAGCGGGCCGAGCAGGCGGCCATCGAGAAGGCCTGCCAGACCTCGCCGGCGCTCCGCTGCGAGGTGGTGAGCCTCTACCGCGGCGGCGTCTACGACCTCTACACCTACCGCCGCTACCAGGACGTGCGGCTCGCCTTCGCCCCCGAGTTCGACATCGCCTTCTTCGGCGGCGACCCGGACAACTTCACCTTCCCCCGTTACGACCTCGACGTCGCCTTCCTGCGCGTCTACGACGAGGGCAAGCCGGCGGCCACGCCGCACCACCTGCGCTGGTCGGCCGCCGGGGCGCGCGACGGGGAGCTCACCTTCGTCTCCGGCCACCCGGGCGGCACGAGCCGCTCGCTCACCGTGGCCCAGCTCGCGTACCAGCGCGACTACGCCCTGCCGGAGCGGCTGGTGGCGCTCGCCGAGTACCGCGGCCTGCTCACCGAGTACGCCCGGCGCGGGCCGGAGCAGGCGCGCCACTCCACCGCCGAGCTCTTCTTCGTGGAGAACTCCTTCAAGGCCATCTCCGGCCGGCTCGACGCCCTGCGCGACGAGGCCTTCTTCGCCGGGAAGGTGAAGGCCGAGCAGGCCTTCCGCGCCGCGCTGGCGAAGGACCCGGCCCAGCAGGGCGCGCTCGCCGCCTACGACGCCATCGCCGGGGCGGTGGTCGAGCAGCGCCGGCTCCGCCACCGGCTCACCTACCTGGAGAAGCTCGGCCACGACGACCTGCTGCCGCTCGCCCGCCGGCTGGTGCGGGCGGCCGCCGAGCGGGCCAAGCCGAACGCCGAGCGGCTCAAGGAGTACTCCGAGGCGGCGCTGCCGGCCATGGCGCAGGCGGTCCTCTCCGAGGCCCCCCTCTACCCCGAGTTCGAGGTCTTCCGGCTCACCCACACCTTCACCGAGCTGCGCGCGCGGCTCGGGGCCGACGACCCCTTCGTCCGCAAGGTGCTCGGCAAGCGGTCGCCGGCCGAGCTGGCGGCGGAGCTGGTGGCCGGCACCAAGGTGGCCGACCCGGCCTTCCGGCGCCGGCTCTGGGAGGGCGGCCAGGCGGCGGTGGACGAGGCGGCCAAGACCGACGCGCTCCTCGCCTTCGCCCGGGCCATCGACGACGACGCCCGCGCCGTGCGCAAGGTGAACGACGAGAAGATCCAGCCGGTGCTGGTGAAGAGCCAGGAGGCGCTGGCGCGCGCCCGCTTCGCGCTGGAGGGGCGGAGCGGCTACCCGGACGCCACCTTCACGCTGCGGCTCTCCTACGGCGCGGTGCAGGGGTACCGGGAGGACGACGGCCGCGAGGTGAAGCCCTTCACCTCCATCGGCGGCGCCTTCGAGCGGGCCACCGGCCGCGACCCGTACGCGCTGCCGAGGAGCTGGCTCGAGGCCGAGCCCCGGCTCGACAAGGCCGTGCCCTTCGACTTCGTCACCAGCAACGACATCATCGGCGGCAACTCCGGCTCGCCGGTCTTCAACTCCAAGCTGGAGGTGGTGGGGCTCATCTTCGACGGCAACATCCAGTCGCTCGGCGGCGACTACGGCTTCGACCCGGCCCAGAACCGCACCGTCGCGGTGCACAGCGCGGCGCTGCTCGAGGCGCTCGAGAAGGTCTACCGGGCGGACCGGATCGTCGAG
>DASTGK010000572.1:0-3514 GCA_035719085.1 Anaeromyxobacteraceae bacterium | reverse complement strand
GGCTGGTCGGTGAGGAAGTTGTGGCAGACGAAGCAGTGCAGCTTGGCCATTCCGGTGGCGCGCACGGTGTGCTCGCCGTGGCACCCCTTGCAGCTCGTCACCACCGGCTCGAAGCCGTGCACGCCGGCGGCGTGGCAGGTGACGCAGGCGATGTGCTGCGCGCCGACGTGCAGCTGGTGCCCGCGCGAGCCCTCGATCTGCTTCCACTGCGGATCGTGGGAGAGGTGACAGGCGGCGCAGGCGCCCACCTCGACGCGCGCGTGGGGCTTGGCGCCGTCCGGGCTCTTCCCGGCGAGGAAGGCACGCAGCATGGCGAGCCCCTCCTCCGGCGTGGCGTGGTGGCAGCGCTGGCAGGCGACGCTGCGGTGGCTGCCCTTCGTCCACACGGCGAACTCGGGGCTGGCGCGGTGGCAGTGGGCGCAGAGCGCCGGGTCGGAGTCGACGTAGCGCTTGATACGGGCCACGCCGAACGCGCCGGCGACGACGAGGACGGCCGCGCCCGCGAGCGCGAGCTGCAGGAGGGTCCGGCGGCGCCGCATGGACCCACCATCGTACCCGAGGGTGCGCCGACGGTCGAACCGCGCCGGAGGGCCGCCTCGTGACGCTCCGGCTGAAGCTCATCTTCCTCATCGCCGGGGTCACGCTCTTCTCCACCTTCGGCGTGACCGCGGTGGCGCTCTGGCGCGAGCTGCAGCGCGGCCAGGAGCTGCTCTACCGCGAGGGCGCGGCCATGGCGCAGGCGGCCGCCTCCTCGGCCGCGCGCTGGATCGGCCCGGACGGCGTCCGCCCCGGCGGCGCAGGCGCCATCCAGGCCATGCTGTCGCGGCTCGTGGACGAGGCGCCGCTCGACCGCGCCTGGGCGGTGGACCGCGCCGGCCGCGTGGTGGCGTGCGTGTCGCGCACCGACGAGACCTGCCCCGAGGGCGCGCCCAGCCTCTTCGCGCCACCGGAGGGCCCGGTCCAGGCGCTCACCCGCCTCCTCCGGCCCGAGGGCATCGTCACCGGCGCGCCGGTGCTCGCCGACGGCGTGCTGGTGGGCGCGGTCCGGGTCGACTTCAGCCACGACGAGGTGGTGGGAGGTGCGCGCCGGCTGGCCTGGAGCTCCGCGGCCGTGGCCGGCTTCTGGATCTTCCTGGGCCTGGCGCTGGCCGCCGTCCTGTTCTACGGCATCGCCGGCCCGATGGAGCGGATGGTGCGCGGGGCCGAGGCGCTCGGCCGCGGCGAGGACGGCCTGCAGCTGCCGGTCCCGGGCGACCGCGAGGTCGCCGACCTCGTCAACGCCTTCAACGGGATGTCACAGCGGCTGAAGGAGCGGCGCGACGAGAACGAGCGGCTCATCGCCTCCCTGGAGCGGCGCGTGGACGAGAAGACGCGCGAGGTGCTGCGCGCCGACCGGCTGGCCACGCTCGGCGGCATCGCCGCCGGCTTCGCCCACGAGATCGGCAACTCGCTCAACGTCATCCGCGGCTACGCGGCGGTGGCGGCGCGCGAGCTGCCCACCGACCACGCCAACCGGCCCGACGTCGAGGCCATCCGGCGCGAGACGCAGCGGGCCGCCTCGCTCATCGAGCGCTTCCTGGTCTTCGCCCGGGCTCGCGCCAGCCAGGCCCACCCGCAGCCCATCGAGCCGGTGCTGCGCGAGGCGGTCGAGGTGGTCGGGCCGGCCGCGGCCCAGGCCAACGTGGAGCGGTCGGTGGAGATCGAGCCGGGGCTGCCGCTCGTCGACGCCGACGCCGGCCTGCTGCGCCAGGCCTTCCTCAACCTGTGCGTCAACGCGGTGCAGGCCATGACGCCGGGCGGCGGCGGACGGCTCTCCGCCTCGGCGCGGCGCGACGGCGGCCAGGTGCTGGTCGAGATCCGCGACACCGGCCCGGGCATCACCGCCGACGCGGCCGGCCACGTCTTCGAGCCCTTCTTCACCACCAAGGCGGAGGGGACCGGCCTCGGCCTCGCCATCGTGCGCCAGGCGGCCGAGGCGCACGGCGGCACCGTCGAGGTGAGGAGCGAGCCGGGGCGGGGGGCGGCCTTCCTCATCCGGCTGCCGGCGGCGGCGGCGCAGGAGGCGAGCGCATGACCAAGCCCAAGCTGATGGTGATCGACGACCTCGACAGCGCCCGCTCCATGATGAAGCGGACGCTCGGCCGCGCCTGCGAGGTCTACGACTTCGCCTCGGTGGCCGAGGCGCTGCCGGCGGTGAAGCGGGCCGAGTTCGACTGCGTGGTGACCGACCTGCGCATGCCCGGCATCGACGGGCTGGAGGGGCTGCGCCGCTTCAAGGCCGAGGCGCCGGAGGTGCCGGTGGTGCTCGTCACCGCCTTCGCCACGGTGGAGACGGCCATCGAGGCGATGAAGGCCGGCGCCTTCGACTACCTGAAGAAGCCCTTCGAGCCGGAGGAGCTGGAGATCGTGGTGGGGCGGGCGGTGGAGCACGCCCGGCTGGTGCGCGAGAACCGGACCCTGCGCCGCGAGCTCTCCGGCGGCGGCGACGTGCACGGCATCGTCGGCCGCTCGCAGGCGATGAAGGACGTCACCTCCATCCTCGCGCGCATCGCCCCCTCCGACGTCCCCATCCTCATCGAGGGGGAGAGCGGCACGGGCAAGGACCTCTTGGCCCGCGCCGCCCACGCCATGTCGGCGCGCGCCCAGGGGCCCTACGTGGCGCTCAACATGAGCGCCATCCCGGAGAACCTGGCCGAGGCCGAGCTCTTCGGCCACGAGAAGGGGGCCTTCACCGGCGCCGAGCAGGCGCGCGAGGGCTTCTTCGCCGAGGCGGAGGGGGGCACGCTCTTCCTCGACGAGCTGGGGCTCCTGCCCCCGGCGCTCCAGCCGAAGCTGCTGCGCGTGCTGCAGGACGGCGAGTACATCCCGGTGGGGAGCCGCAAGGCGCGCAAGGCCAACGTGCGCGTCGTCGCCGCCACCAACGAGGACCTGGCGGCGCGCGTCAAGGAGGGGAAGTTCCGCGAGGACCTCTGGTTCCGGCTGCGCGTGGTGCCGGTGCGGCTGCCGCCCCTGCGCGAGCGGCGCGAGGACATCCCGCTCCTCGTCGAGCACTTCGTGCAGAAGCACGCGCTCCGGCTCGGCCGGCCGGCGCTCCCCATCGAGGCCGGCGCCATGCGGGCGCTGCTCGACCACCGCTGGCCCGGCAACATCCGCGAGCTGGAGCACGCGGTGGAGCGCGGCCTGCTGCTCGCCCAGGGCGAGGCGGTGACGCTGGCCGACCTGCCGCCGGAGCTCTCCACCACCCCGGCGGCCGAGGCGGCCGCGGGCGGCGACGCCGGCGGGCGCTACCGGGCGGCGCGCGACGCCTGGGAGCGGCGCTTCTTCGAGGACCTCCTGCGCGAGGCGGGCGGCAGCGTGGCCAAGGCGGCCGAGCTGGCCGGCATCCACCGCTCGACGCTCTACGAGAAGCTGACGCGCTACGGGCTCGTCGAGAAGGACCAGAAGGCGTGAGCGCGGGCCGGGGGCGCGCCGCCGCGGCCCCGAGGCTGCGCCGCGCCCGCCCCGACGACGCCCC
>DASTGK010000571.1:0-5726 GCA_035719085.1 Anaeromyxobacteraceae bacterium | reverse complement strand
AGCCGCCGGTGTCGGGCGGGTGACGGGGGCGTGAGGGGTGGGTGGAAATGGCGTTCACCGGTGGAAAATGGAAGAAATCCGAACCCGAACCCGCACCCGAACCCGTCGGCCGTGCCCGTGCAGCCGTGCCCCGTTGCCCGTTGCCCGTTGCCCGTGCCCGTGCCCGGTTCACGAAGGATCACGGGCCACGGAGTCGCGAGCCACGGGCCACGGAGACGGAGAACGGGTTCGCGTTCGGGTTCGGGTTCGGGAGTGTGACTCCCCTTACCTCCTCGTCGCCACCACCTCGATGCGCCGGCCCATCGCCTTGCGGAACCAGGCCGCCTCGCGCTCAACGTCCCAGAGCTCGAGGTCGAGGGCGCCCCTGGCCCGGGCCGTGACCCGCACCGCGCCCGGGCGGAGCGCCGCGCGCAGGTCGGCCACCGGCTGGTGGTGGCTCCGGTCGAGCGCGTCGGCGATGCGCAGCATGGCCACGAGCCGCCGCACCAGCTTCAGCTCGGCGGCCGAGAGCTCGTCGAGGTCGGGCCGGCCGCGGTCGGGCGGCGTGCGCCGGTGGTAGCGGGCCACCAGCGCCACGAGCTGCCGCTCCTGGTCGGAGAACCCGGCGATGTCGGCGTTCTGCACCAGGTAGAGCGTGTGCTTGTGGTGGCGCTGCGGCGAGACGGCGTGGCCCACATCGTGGAGCAGCGCCGCCGCCTCGAGCAGCCCCCGCGCCGAGGCCGGCAGCCCGTGCACCGAGGCCAGCTGGTCGAAGAGCTGGAGCGCCAGGCGCGTCACCTGCCGGGCGTGGCGCTCGTCGAAGCCGAAGCGGCGCCCCAGCGCCAGCGCCGCCTGCGTCCGCCCCTCGGCCGCGGCCGCCGCCGCCGCCGGGGTGCGCCGGGCCAGGTCGCGCAGGACGCCGTTGCGCAGGCCGGTGTCGACCGCCACCACCGCGTCGAGGCCGAGGTGGCGCATGGCCGCCTCGAGGATGACGGCGCCGGCCACGATGATCTCGGCGCGCCGCGGCTCGAACTTGAGCCGCCGCTCGGCGATCGACATCCCGGCCAGCTCCTCGACCGTCTTCTCGAGCCGCTTGCGCGTCAGCCGGCGCGACTCCGAGCCGGCCGCCACGATGGCGTTGATGGTGCCGGAGCTGCCGAGCGCCACCTTGGCGCGGGGCAGCTTGCGCGGCAGCTGGTCCCGGAAGGCCTCGGCGGCGTAGCTGCGCATGACGGCCAGCCGCTCCGGCGAGACCTTGCCGGCCGTGCCGAAGATCTCGGTGAGCCGCACCGCGCCCACCGCCACCGAGTGGAGCGCCTGCGGCTTCTCGCCGAGGCCGATGGCCACCTCGGTCGAGCCGCCGCCGATGTCCACCACCAGCGAGCGGGCGCCGGCCGCCCGGCCGTCGAGCACGCCGAGGCAGATGAGCCGCGCCTCCTCGCGCCCGGAGACCACCTCGAGCGCGAGGCCGGCCTCGTCGCGCACCCGCCGCACGATCTCCTCGCGGTTGCGCGCCTCGCGCACCGCGCTCGTGGCGACCGCCCGCACCCGGGCCCGGTGGCGCCGGCAGAGCGCCGCGTAGCGCCGCAGCGTGGCGAGCAGCCGGTCGGCCACCGGCCTGGCGATGACGCCGGCGGTGAAGACCCCCTCCCCCGGCCGGATCGGATCGCGCTCCTGGTGGATGGTCTCGAGCGTCCCGTCGGGCAAGGGGCGGGCGATCTCCAGCCTGACCGCGTTGGTGCCCACGTCGATGGCTGCCAGCATCCGGTCGTGGCCGTTCTTCATCGGGGCGGCAGTGTAGCAGCCCGCGGCGCCGGCTCCCGGGGCGTCGGGAAGGAGGGGTCCAGGGTGCCGCACGCCCCGACCGGGCTTGGATCCAACCCAAACGAGGTATTACGTCACATCAACGTCACGTGTCCGGATTTCGCGCCGGGGGCGCGCGCGATCCATGCTCCGAAGCAGGCCCACCTCCACCCGACGCCCAATGACCCCGCCCCAGAGCCGCCCCGCCACCGCCGTCGCCGAGCCGCCCCCGCCGCCGCGAGCGCTCGAGCCGCACGACCCGTCGCTCTTCCTCAACCGGGAGCTCTCCTGGCTCGAGTTCGACGCGCGGGTGCTGGAGGAGGCGCGCGACGCCTCGCTGCCGATCCTGGAGCGGCTCAAGTTCACCGGCATCGTCTCCTCCAACCTGGACGAGTTCTTCATGGTCCGGGTGGCCGGCCTGAAGCAGAAGATCGCCGGCGGCGTCACCGACCTCTCGGTCGACGGGCTGGCGCCCTCCGAGATCCTGGCGGCCGTGTCGCGGCGCACCCACGCGCTCATCGAGGAGCAGGACCGGGCCTGGGCCGCCGAGCTGCGGCCGGACCTGGAGCGCGCCGGCCACGTCCTCGTCGCGCCGCGCGACTTCACGCCGGAGCAGGCCGAGGCGGCGCGGGTCCGCTTCGCGCAGGAGGTGCTGCCGGTCCTGACGCCGCTGGCGGTCGACCCGGGCCACCCCTTCCCGCAGCTGCGCAACAAGTCGCTCAACGTGGCGCTCATCCTGCGCCGCGCCGGGCGCCGCCGCCGCCGCGACCAGGAGGTGCTGCTGGCGGTGGTGCAGGTGCCGGCGGTGCTGCCGCGGCTGGTGCGGCTGCCGGCGGCGAGCGGCACGAGCCACGCGCTCCTCGAGCAGGTGATCGCCGCCCACGCCGGCGACCTCTTCCCCGGCTTCGCGGTGGTGAGCACCGCCGTCTTCCGGGTGACGCGCAACTGGGACCTCGCCATCGACGAGGAGGAGTCGGAGGACCTCGTCTCCACCGTGCAGGAGGAGCTGCGCCGGCGCGACCGCGGCGCCGCCGTGCGGCTCGAGATCGCCGCCGACGCCGCCGACCCGATCGTGGCGGCGCTCACCCAGGCGCTCAAGCTCGACGCCGCCGACGTCTACCGGGTGGCCGGGCCGCTCCAGGTGCAGGACCTGGGCCTGCTCGCCGACGCCGACCCGCGCCCGGAGCTGCGCCAGGAGCCGCACCAGCCGGTGCTGCCGCTCGCCTTCGACGACGGCGCCTCGGTGATCGACGTGATCGGCCGCGGCGACGTGCTGCTCCACCACCCCTACGACTCGTTCGAGCCGGTGGTCCGCTTCGTCGAGGAGGCGGCCGAGGACCCGGACGTCCTCGCCATCAAGCACACGCTCTACCGGACGAGCGGCGACAGCCCCTTCGTGCGCGCCCTGTCGCGCGCCGCCGAGAACGGCAAGCAGGTGACGGCGCTCGTCGAGATCAAGGCCCGCTTCGACGAGGCCAACAACATCGCCTGGGCGCGCCGGCTGGAGGAGTCGGGCGTGCACGTGGTCTACGGCCTGCTCGGCCTCAAGACCCACTGCAAGGTGGCGCTGGTGGTGCGGCGCGAGGGGGGCAAGCTGCGCCGCTACGTCCACCTCGGCACCGGCAACTACAACCCGCAGACGGCGCGGGTCTACACCGACGTCTCGCTCTTCTCGGCCGCCGCCGACCTGGGCGAGGACGTGGCCAACCTCTTCAACCTGCTCACCGGCTACGCCGAGCCGCCGCGCTGGAAGAAGCTGGCGGTGGCCCCCTTCGGCCTGCAGGACCGGCTCGTCGAGCTGGTGGAGCGCGAGGCGCAGCGGGCGCGGCGCGGCGAGCCGGCCCGGATCGTGGCCAAGATGAACGCGCTGGTGGACCCGCCGGTCATCCGGGCGCTCTACGCCGCCTCGCAGGCCGGGGTGGAGATCGACCTCCTGGTGCGCGGCATCTGCTGCCTGCGCCCGGGCGTGCCCGGCGTCTCGGACCGGATCCGCGTCACCTCCATCGTCGACCGCTTCCTGGAGCACGCCCGCGTCTTCGCCTTCGGCGCCGGCGACGACCCGGACTGCCTCCTCTCCAGCGCCGACTGGATGCCGCGCAACTTCCACTCGCGCGTCGAGGTGATGGTCCCGGTGGAGGACCGGGCGCTCAAGGCCCGGCTGGTGGGCGAGGTGCTGGGGCTCGCCCTCGCCGACACGGCCCGCGCCCGCCGCCTGCAGCCGGACGGCGGCTACCGGCGCGCCGTCCCCGAGCCGGTCGCGGTGCGCAGCCAGCAGGCGCTCATCGAGGCGGCGGCCAAGAGCCGCGCGCCGGCCGTCCCGCCGGTGCTGCGCCAGGTCCCGGCGCCACGCCCCGCGCCGGTGAACGAGCGGGCCGGGTAGCCTGCTAGGCAGCCGCGGCCGCCGGCAGCGCCGCCCGGAGCCCCGTCGCCTCGAGCCACCCCTCGCCGGTGATGCGCCCGCCGGCGTGGCAGAAGAGGCGGGCCCGGCCGAGCCCGGTGGTGCTCCCGGCGTTCACCACCCGCAGCGGCCGCGCCGCGCCGCGCCCGAGCAGCAGCTCGGCCGGCACGTGGCGGTGGCCGTGGAGCACGAGGTCGCAGCGGCCGCGCAGCCGGGCCAGCAGCGCCGCGCCGTGGGTCAGCTCGGCGGTCCAGGGCAGGCCGACCAGCCCGGCCAGCCGCTCCCAGAGGTCGTCGCCCGGCAGCGGGTGGACGTGGTGGTGGAGCAGCACCGCGGTGAGCGCCCCCTCCGGCGCCTGGTCGAGCGCCGCGTCGACCGCGTCCACCTCGTCGGCGGTGAGCCGGCCGTGGCAGTCGAGGAGCCGCCGGTTGTGCGGCGCCGTCGAGTCGACGCGCACCAGGTAGAGGCCGCGGTGGCGCTCGGCCACCACCCGCCCGCGCATGAGGAGGCGGCCGGCGTCCTCGCCGAGCCGGTCGTGGTTGCCCGGCACCACCGTCAGCCGGTCGGCGATGGGGGCGGTGAGGCGCCGGAAGGTGGCCAGCTCCTCGAGCCGGCCGCGGTGGGTCACGTCGCCGGTGACCACCACGTGGTCGACCCGGGCCTCGAGGACGGCCGCCACCGCGCCCTCGAGCGCGAGCGCCTCGGCGGGGCCGCGGCCGACGTGGAGATCCGAGAGGTGCGCCAGGGTGCTCGTCACGGGGCCTCCATGGCGGCGCAGGAGACACCTGGCGCGTGACGGCCGCGCGTCCGCCGCCGCTCGGGACGGTGAACGCTGCACCCGTCGCCGCCCCGTCGCCCGGCCGCGACCGGACCGTCACGCGGGGGCGCGAGCCTCCGGGCCGTCCTTCCACGAGGAGACCACGATGGCGACCCGCGAGATCAGGCCCCTCACCTCCGCCGACTTCCCCGAGCTCATGCGCATCGAGGAGGAGGTGTTCGGCGCCGCCGGCGAGGGCGTGCTCGGGGCCTACTACGTCCGGCTCTGCTGCGAGTTCTTCGGCGAGACCTGCTTCGCCGCCATCGAGGACGGGACCATCGTCGGCTACGTGCTCTGCTTCGTGAAGCGGCGCGAGGCCTACTGCACCACGCTGGCGGTGGCGCCGGGCCGGCAGGGCTCGCGCGTCGCCGTGCAGCTGCTGCGCGCCCTCACCGCCGCGCTCCTCGACCGGGTGGACGCCTGCTGGTTCACGGTGAAGGAGGACAACCTGGCGGCCCGCTCGGTCCACCAGGCGCTCGGCGCCACCGAGCTCGGCGTCCGCGAGGACTTCTACGGCCCGGGCGACCGGCGGCTCGTCTCGCGCATCGACCGCAAGGCCTTCGACGCGCTCCGCGGCCGCATGGAGCGGCTCGGCCTCGTCGACAGCGAGCCGCTGCGGGGGGTCGCCTAGATGTCGCCGCTCGCCGGCGGCGCGGGCGTGGTGCGGGCCGGGGCGCGGCTCGCCGTCACCGGGGCGACCGCCGCCGTGGTGGCGGCGCGGGCCCGCTC
>DASTGK010000570.1:0-15907 GCA_035719085.1 Anaeromyxobacteraceae bacterium | reverse complement strand
GGGTGCGCAAGCTCCTCGCGCTGTGAAGCCGCCGCGCGCCGGCCCGCCCGCGCTACGCGGCGCCGGGTGCGGGCAGCACGACGCGGAAGGTGCTGCCGGCGCCCGGGGCGCTCTCCACCTCGATGCGCCCGCCGTGGGCCGAGACGATGCCGTGGCAGATGGCGAGGCCGAGGCCGGTGCCGCTCCCGACCGGCTTCGTCGTGAAGAAGGGCTCGAAGAGGTGGGCCCGCACCTCGGGCGTCATGCCGGCGCCGGTGTCGCGCACCTCGGCCACCACCTGGCCGCCCGGACCGGGCCCCACCGACACCGCCACCTCGTTCTCCTCGGCCCGCCCCTCGGGGATGGCCTGGGCGGCGTTGACGAGCAGGTTCACGAAGACCTGCTCCAGCCGCCGCCCGCTCGCCAGCACCGCCGGCGCCGGCTCGAAGCGGGTGGTGACGCGGGCCCGGTGGCGCAGGTCGTGGCGGGTGAGCCCCACCGCCGACTCCACCACCGCGGCGAGGTCGGTCGGCTCCTGCTCCCCCTCGTCCGGGCGCGAGAAGGACTTGAGGCTCCGCACCACGTCGCGCACGCGCGTGGCCCCCTCGCGCGCGTCCTCCACGGCCCGCGACAGCTCCGCCACCTCCTCGCGGCGCGCCGGCGGCACCGCCTCGCCCAGGCCGGCCAGGCCGTCGCGCAGGAAGGTGAGGTTGCCGAGCACGCCGCCGAGCGGGTTGTTGATCTCGTGGGCCGCGCCGGCGGCCAGCGTCCCGACGCCGGCCAGGCGCGAGGCGGCCTCGGCCTGGCGCCGGGCGGTGACGTCGCGGACCACCACCACCGCGTAGTCGCGCCCGTCGAGCGCCAGCGGGTGGACGGTGAGCTCGACCCAGCCGGCGAGGCCGGTGGCGAGCCGCACCGACCGCTCGGCCACCACCAGGCCGCAGGCCTGGACGTCGCGCCAGACCTCGGCCCAGCGCGCGTCGGCGAGCAGCGGCCCGGCCTCCTGGATGGGCCGCCCCGCCAGCGCCTGGCGCGGCCGGCCGAAGAGGCGGCAGGCCGCCTCGTTGGCGAAGGCGACGCGCCCCGACGGCTCCACGATGGAGATGGCGTCGTGCGACCGCTCCAGCGCGGCGTGGGCCAGGAGCAGCTGCCCCCGCGCCTCGGCCTGCTCGCTGCGGTGGACCGCCTCGGCGGCGTCGTGCGCCTGGCGCAGCCGCCAGAGCATGGCGTTGAAGGCCTCGGCCAGCCGGCCGGTCTCGTCGCGGCTCGCCACCGCCACGCCCGTCTCGATGGCGCCGCTCGCGGCGATGGCCTCGGCCGAGGCGGCGAGCGTCCGCAGCGAGCGGGTCAGCCGGCCGGCCAGCCAGCGGCTGAAGACCAGCCCGCCGAGCAGGACCACCACCGCGCCGACCGCGTGCAGGACGAGGAGCAGGCGCAGCGGGCGCGACGCCTCGCCCGCCGGCATCCGCACCTCGACCGCCAGCCGGAGCTCGTCGAGCGGCGGCGGCAGGTCGAGCCGGCGCACCGCCGCGACCTCGTCCCCGCCCGCGTCCGCCTGGCCGCCGAGCGGCCGCCCCTCGCCGTCGAGCAGGAGCGCCTCGCCGTTGCGCTGGAAGGCGAGCGCCGAGAGCTCGGGGACCGGCAGCTCGGCCGCCACCGCCCCCTCCACCGTGCCGGTGCCTGGGTAGCGGACCGGCGCGAGGACGAGGAGGTGGGCGGCCGCGCCCCGCTCGTGGATGCGCGCCAGCCACTCGCCGCGCTCGATCACCGTGCCGACCCAGTCGACCGGCGCCACGGTGGGCGGCTCGTCGGTGGCCCCGACGATCCGGCCGCGGAAGTCGCAGAGCGCGAGGCGCGACGAGACCACGAACGGCAGGTGTTGCTGGCGCAGGTAGGGGACGCCGTACTGCTGCCAGCCGTGCGCGTCGACGAGCGCGGTGGCGAGCAGCGGGCTGCGCGCCACGTCGGCCACGGCCGACTGCGCCGCGACGAGCACCTGGCCGAGCCGGCTCGCCGCCAGCTCCGCCTGGGCCGCGAGCCGCTCCTCCGCCTCGCGCCGCGCCAGCCGGGCCGAGAGGGTGAGCGAGAGCGCCGCCGCCGGCAGCACCACCGCCGCGGTGAGGAGCACCGTGGCGAGCGAGAGCTGGTGGCGCAGGCTCGAGCCGGCCCAGCCGCGCAGCCGCTCCACGGGCCCGGGGCGGCCCTGGCCGGCGAGGGGGGCGATCACGGCAGCGGCACGAGGACGCCGCGGGCGTCCCAGCGGGCGAGGAAGAGGTCGGCGGGCGAGAGCGCCTCGTGGCGCGTGGGCGAGAAGGGCTGGCCGTAGCGCCGCACCAGCCCGTCGCCGAAGCGGACCCGCTCCAGCGCGTCGCGGACCCGCCGCCGGTCGGTGGTGCCGGCGAGGTCGACGGCGCGGGCCAGGATGTGGACGAGGTCGTAGGCCTGGGCCAGGCCGGCGGGGGACGAGATGGCCTCCGGGCCGGTGAGGCGGAAGCGGCGCCGCGCCGCCTCCAGCACCGCGGCGGCGCGCGGCGAGCGGGTGCGGAAGAAGGAGAAGGCCTGCACCACCGAGAGGTCGACCTCGCGCAGCGCCGCGCCGCATATGGCGGGGAAGTCGCCACCGGTCACGCCGGCGTGGGCCAGGATTGGCAGCCGCTCCGCCGCCGGCAGCCGCGCCAGCTCGCGGACCAGCGTCGCCCCCTCCCCCTCGTTGGCGACGAGCAGCACCGCCTGCGCCCCGGCCTCGCGCAGCGCCCGGTAGCGCGGCAGGAGCGTCTCGTCGCCCCAGTTGAACCACTGGGTCCCGGCCAGCCGGACGCCCGGGTGGTGCGCCGTCCACTCGCGGGCCGCCGCCTCGCAGGAGCGCCCCCAGGCGGTGTTGGAGAGGAGCAGGCCGACGCGCCCGAGCCCGCGCCGCCGCGCCTGGCCGAGGAGCGCGTCGACCGCCCAGCTGTCGCGCATGGCGAGCCGGAAGACGAAGCTCGGCGTGCGGCCGTTGTCGACGATGACGTCGGCCGCCGCCCACGGGTCGAGCAGGATGACGTCGAGCTGGTGGGCGAGCGGGAGCTGCTCGATGAAGACCGGGCTGAACTTGCCCCCCATGACCGCCACCAGGTCGGGGAGCGCCGCCAGCTCCTGCAGGTCCTCGACGCCGCGCGCCGGGTTGGAGCGGTTGTCCCGCTCGACGAGCTGGAGCGGCCGGCCGCCGAGCACGCCGCCGGCCCGGTTGATCTCGTCCACGGCGATGAGGGCGCCGCGGGTGATGGCGTCGTCGGAGGTGCTGGTGGCGTGGCCGTACTCGAGGTCGAGGCCGACGAGCACCGGCGGGCCTGCCGCCGGCGCCGCCGACACCACGCACGCGACGACGAGCGCCTGGAGCACGACGATTCCCCCCCTTCGGCGGACCGCGCCGGAGAACGCGAGACGCTAACCCGTTCGAGGCGACCCCGTCGACCCCCATGGGTAGGCGACCGTCAGCCCGCCGCGGTAGATCCCCCGGCGCCATGCGCCCGCTCATCGAGCTCCACCGGGGCGAGCTCCGGATCACCGGCGCGCCCCTGCACCTCGACGCGCGGCGCCGGGCGGCGTGCGCCTTCGTCTCGCACGCGCACGGCGACCACATCGGGCGGCACGACCGGACCATCGCCACGGCCGCCACCCTGGCGCTCATGACCCACCGGCTCGGCGAGCCGAAGCGCAGGGTGAAGGCCGAGCACCTGCCGGCCGCCTACCGCCGCCCCTTCGGCCTCGGCGACCTCACGCTCGAGCTCTTCCCGGCCGGCCACGTCCTCGGCTCGGCCCAGCTGCGCGTCACCTTCCGCGACGGCCGGACGCTCGGCTACACCGGCGACCTCTGCACCGAGCCCACCCACGCCGCCGAGCGGGCCGAGGTGATGCCCTGCGACGTGCTGGTGCTCGAGTCGACCTTCGGCCTGCCGCGCTACGTCTTCCCGCCCAAGGAGGAGACGCTCGCCCGGGTGCGCCGCTTCGTCGACGACGCCCTCGCGGACGGGGCGACGCCGGTGCTCTACGGCTACTCGCTCGGCAAGGCGCAGGAGATCCTGGCCTTCCTGGCCGGCGCCGGGTACGCCTGCCGCGCCCACCCGGTGGTCCACGGCGTGAACCGCGTCTACGAGGCGCACGGCGTGGCGCTGCCCGGCGTGCGGCTGCTCGACGCCGAGGGGCCGAGCGCGGGCGAGGTGGTGGTGGTGCCGCAGCAGCTCGCCTGGAGCCCGGCCATGCGCGGGGTGCGGAGGCGCCGCACCGCGGTGCTGACCGGCTGGGCCATCGACGGCGGCCGGCTCTTCCGCGGCGTCGACGCCGCCTTCCCGCTCTCCGACCACGCCGACTTCCCGTCGCTCCTCGCCTACGCCCGGGCCAGCGGCGCCGGGCGCGTCCTCACCGTCCACGGCCACGCCGACGAGCTGGCGGCGGCGCTGCGGCGGGAGGGGATCCGCGCCCAGCCGCTGCGCGAGGAGAGCCAGCTCGAGCTTCTGTAGTACAAGGCTGCCGTGATCGAGCTCACCGTCTCCGCCGACGCCGCCGGCCAGCGGCTCGACAAGTACGTCCGCAAGGCCCTGAAGGACGTGCCCCTGTCGCACGTCTACAAGATGTTCCGCACCCGCAAGATCAAGGTGAACGACGGGCGAGGCCAGCCGGAGCGGCTGCTCGAGGCCGGCGACCGGGTGCGCATCTGGGGCGACGAGGAGAAGCTCCTCACCCGCGCTGCGCCGGCCAGGAAGGGCGCCCGCGGCGGGCAGGGGCCGCGCCTCGACGTGCTCTTCGAGGACGAGCACCTCTTCGCGGTGAACAAGCCGGCCGGCCTGGCCGCCCACCCCGGCACCGGCATCACCGGCGCCACGCTGGTGGAGCTGGTGCGGGACCACGTGGCCGGGTCGCACGACCTGCCGGCCACCGAGTTCAAGCCCTCGCCGGCCCACCGGCTCGACCGCGAGACCTCCGGCGTCATCCTGGTGGCCAAGAGCCGCCAGGTGATGGCCGGACTGGCCGAGCTCTTCGAGGCGAAGGACGAGGTGACGAAGCAGTACCTGACGCTCGCCAAGGGGAAGATGCCCAAGGAGGCGGGGCTCATCGACCAGCCGCTCTCCGAGCACGAGCAGACGGCCCGCTCCAAGGCGCAGCGCGGCGTCAACCTGCAGCCGGCGCGGACCCGCTGGAAGGTGGCCGGCTCGATGAAGGAGGCCTCGCTGCTGCAGGTGCTCATCGAGACCGGGCGCACCCACCAGATCCGGCGCCACCTGCAGGCGGCCGGCCACCCGGTGGCGGGCGACACGCGCTACGGCGACTTCAACTTCAACCGGCTGGCGCGGGCGCGCTGGGGGCTGCGGCGCATGTTCCTGCACGCCTGGAAGCTCACGCTGCCCCACCCGGTCACCGGCGCCAAGCTGGCGCTCGAGGCGCCGCTGCCCGAGGAGCTGCTCGAGGTGCTGAAGGCGCTCAACATCGCGCCGCCGCCCGGCGCCGCCGGCCGCTAGCTCCCGCGCCGCTCCGGGTCGCGCCCACACCGTGCGCGGCGCACCTCCACGCCGGCCCCGCCGGCGTTGAAGCGGCCCCCACCCCCGCGTAGAGTCCCCCCTTCCATGACCGAGCGGCAGGACGAGACCCCCACGGCCGAGGGGGAGGCGGTCGCGCCCGGGGTGGTGCTGACCGGCCTCGGCCCGGCCCGCCCCCTGTGGCGCCGCGCGCTCCGCTGGGCGCTCTTCGCCGCCATCGCCCTCGTCAACCTGGGCGGCGCGGCGGCGGTGGCCGCCTGGTTCCACTTCGCCCGCGGCCTG
The DNA here is from genome assembly GCA_035719085.1 of Anaeromyxobacteraceae bacterium. GTDB lineage: Bacteria > Myxococcota > Myxococcia > Myxococcales > Anaeromyxobacteraceae > JADKCZ01. The sequence continues at coordinate 10,133 of DASTGK010000570.1, read as the reverse complement.
CCCGAGGTCCCGTCGATCGAGAGCTACCGGCCGCCCATCGTCACCGAGCTGGTCTCGTCCGACGGCCAGATCGCCGGCGAGCTCTTCGACGAGCGGCGCAAGGTGGTCCCCTACGAGCGGATCCCCCGCCGGCTGGTGCAGGCCTTCATCGCCTCGGAGGACCAGCGCTTCTTCGACCACGCCGGCGTCGACTGGCGCGGCACGCTGCGCGCCGCCTTCACCACCTACGTGCTCCACCGCGGCGTGAAGGGCGGCTCCTCCATCACGCAGCAGACGGCCAAGGCCATCCTGGTCTCGTCGGAGGGGTTCGAGGAGGGGACCAAGCGCAACCTGCGGCGCAAGGTGCGCGAGCTCATCCTGGCGACGCGGCTCGAGGCGCGCTTCACCAAGGAGCAGATCCTCTGGCTCTACCTGAACGGCGTCTACCTCGGCCACCACAGCTACGGCGTGCAGGCGGCGGCCGAGAACTACTTCAGGAAGAACGTCGACGAGCTGACGCTGGAGGAGGCGGCGCTGCTCGCGGGCCTGCCCCAGGCGCCGACGCGCTACAGCCCCTTCGCCCACCCGGAGTCGGCGCGCGACCGGCGCCGCTACGTCCTGCGGCGCATGGCCGAGGAGGGGTTCATCTCGGCCGAGGAGCGGACCCGCGCCGAGGCGGCCGAGGTGAAGGTCTACGGCGTGGACGACGTCTTCCGCGAGACCGCGCCCTTCTACGCCGAGCAGGTCCGGCGCCAGGTGGTGGAGCGCTACGGCAACGAGCGGATGCTCCACGACGGCCTGCGCGTCGAGCTGTCGATGGACCTCGAGAAGCAGCGGCAGGCCCAGGCGGCCATGCTGAAGGGGCTGCTCGAGGTGGACCAGCGCCAGGGCTTCAACGGCCCGGTGGCCCAGCTCGAGGGGGCGGCGCGCCAGCAGCTCCAGGCGCGGCTGGAGAAGGTCTGGCCGGCCGGCGCGCTCCAGCCGGGCGACCACGCCGTCGGCGTCGTCGAGCGGGTGGAGGAGAAGGCGGCCACCGTCCGCGTCGGCGGGCAGGAGGGGCTCTTGCCCATCGCCGGCCTGCGCTGGGCGCGCAAGCCGAACCCGGAGGTCTTCCACCCGAGCGCGCTCGTGTCGCGCGTGCCGGGCGTGCTCCACCCGGGCGACGTGGTGCTGGTGCGCCGCGTGGAGAAGCGCGAGCTCGAGGCGAGCGAGCGGGCCGTCGAGGTGGGCCGGGCCAAGGAGGTGCCGGACGCGCCGGTGCTCCTCGCGCTGGAGCAGGAGCCGAAGCTGCAGGGGGCGCTCGTCTCCATCGACCCGGTGAGCGGGGCGGTCGTGGCCATGGTGGGCGGCTACGACTTCGAGGCCTCCGAGTTCAACCGCGCCTTCCAGTCCTGCCGCCAGCCCGGCTCGGCCTTCAAGCCGCTCGTCTACGCCGCGGCGGTGGAGAAGCTCGACTGGACGCCGGCTACCATCCTCACCGACGCCCCCATCGTCTTCCGCGACGACGAGAGCGCCTGGAAGCCGCAGAACTACGGCGAGGACTTCAAGGGCGACGTCACCCTGCGCACCGCCCTCGTCAACTCGATGAACATCCCGGCGGTGAAGACGGCCGAGGCGCTCGCCGCCAAGCTGGGGCAGGGCTTCCTCGGCGAGTGGGCCCACGGGCTCGGCCTCACCACCGCGGTGAAGCCGGAGCTCGGCTCGGCGCTCGGCTCCTCCTGCGTCTCGCTCTGGGAGCTGACCAACGTCTACGCCACCTTCGCCCGCTACGGCGAGAAGCGGCCCGGGCTCATGGTGCGGCGCGTGCTCGACCGCGACGGCCGCACGCTCGAGGACCACACCGAGCCGCGCGACCCCTGGGTGCCGCTCTCGGCCCGGCTCGGCGCGGCGGCGGCCGAGGTGGCGCGGCCGCGCGAGCAGGTGATGGACGAGCGGACCGCCTACATCCTGGTGCGGCTCATGCGCGAGGTGGCCACCGTGGGCACCGGCGCCCAGGCGGCCAGGCTCGGCAAGCCGGCGGCCGGCAAGACCGGCACCACCAACGACTCCTTCGACACCTGGTTCATGGGCTTCACCCACGACCTCGCCACCGGCGTCTGGCTCGGCTACGACCTGAACGTCACGCCGCTCGGCCGCTACGAGACCGGCGGCAAGGCGGCGCTCCCCATCTGGCTCGACTACATGGCCGGCTCGCTGCGCGACCGGCCGCAGCCCGAGTTCGAGGCGCCCCCCGGCATCGTCACGGTGCGCATCGACCCCGAGACCGGCCAGCCGGCCGCGCCCGGGGCGCGCGGCGTCGAGGAGCCGTTCAAGGAGGGGACGGAGCCCGCCGTGCCGGGCGAGGGGGGCGCGCCGCCCAAGGCGGTCGAGGTCCAGGACCTGTTCATGCAGTAGCCGGCCCCGCCGGGCCGGCGTGCTACGCTCGGAAGACCCATGCTCAAGTCGATCGCCAGGCTCGGGGTGAAGAAGACGCTCTTCCTCTCCATCGCCGCCGCGCTGGCGCTGGCGGGCGCCTTCACCGCCATCACGGTCAACCGCGTGGTGCTGGGCGCGCTCGAGGACGCCCTGTCCCACCGGGGCGAGAGCGACGCGCGGGTGCTCTCGACCGAGATCGCCGAGCTGGTCGCGGCCGGCCAGGACAAGGCGGTGGCCGAGGAGATCGAGGCGGACTTCGACGACGTCGACGACGCCTACGTGGTGGTGCTCCGCGCCGACCTGACCGTCGCCGCCGCCCGCTTCGGCCGCAACGGCGTCGCCGGCACCTCCCGGCCCGAGGACGTCCGCGACGCCTTCATGCGCCGCCCGGCCGACCGGGCCTGGCGCGACGGCGACCTCTACCGCTTCGCCGTGCCCATCAAGCTCGGCGAGAAGAAGGCCGACGGGACGCGCGCCGAGCGCGAGGTGGGCCACCTGCTGCTCGGCCTCTCGGCGGTGGAGCTGGGGGCCCAGCTCACCGAGGTGCGGCTCCTCATCCTCGGGCTCCTCAGCCTGGGCGGGCTGATGCTGGCCTCGCTCGTCTACGTCTTCACGGCGCGCCTCGTCCTCGCGCCGCTCGACCGGATGTCGGCGGTGGCGCGGCGCATGAGCGAGTCGGACCTGACCGCCCGCGCCGAGCGGCTCGGCGACGACGAGCTCGGCACGCTGGCCGACTCGCTCAACACCATCGGCGTCAACCTCTCGGCCACCATCTCGCGGGTGCAGACCGTCACCGGCGGCGTGGCCACGGTCATCGACCGGATCGGCAAGACCGGCACCGCCGTCTCGGCCGGCGCGGGCACCGTCTCGGCGCGCGTCGTCGACACCTCCTCCTCCATGGGCGAGATGATCGCGTCCTTGAAGGGGATCGCCGACAACGTCGAGGTGCTGGCCCAGAGCGCGGAGGAGTCCTCGTCCTCCATCCTGCAGATGGCCGCCACCAACGACGAGGTGGCCGAGAACATCCAGGCGCTGGCCGCCTCGGTGGAGGAGACCACCGCCGCCATCGGGCAGATGACCTACTCGATCAAGGAGGTGGCCAAGAACATCGAGGACCTGTCGGCCACCACCGAGCAGACCAGCTCGTCGATGAACGAGATGGACGTCTCCATCTCGCAGGTCGAGACCAACGCCAACGAGACGGCCAAGCTCTCCGAGCAGGCGCAGCGCGACGCCGAGATGGGCGCCGAGGCGCTGGGGCGCACGCTCGCCGGCATCGACAAGATCAAGGAGTCGTCGAAGGAGGCGGCCAGCGTCATCGAGGCGCTGGGGCGCAAGATCGCCGCCATCGGCAACATCCTCAACGTCATCGACGACGTGGCCGAGCAGACCAACCTGCTGGCGCTCAACGCCGCCATCCTGGCGGCCCAGTCGGGCGAGCACGGCAAGGGCTTCGCCGTGGTGGCCGACGAGATCAAGGACCTGGCCGAGCGCACCGGCGCCTCGACCAAGGAGATCAGCGAGCTCATCCGGGCGGTGCAGGAGCAGTCGAAGAACGCCGTCACCGCCATGGACCGCGGCGTGCGCAACGTCGAGGAGGGCGTGCGGCTCGGCCAGGAGACCGAGACGGCGCTGAAGAAGATCGAGGAGTCGTCGCACAAGGCGACGCAGATGGTGAAGGCCATCGCCCGCGCCACCATCGAGCAGGCGCGCGGCTCGAAGCAGGTGACCATGGCCATCAACCGCATCGCCGAGACGGTGCAGCAGATCGCCACCGCCACCGCCGAGCAGGCCCGGGGCTCCGAGCAGATCATGAAGAGCGCCGAGAAGATGAAGGCCATCACCAAGCACGTGGAGCGCTCGGCCCAGGAGCAGGCGCGCGGCTCGAAGCAGATCACCCGCGCCATCGAGTCGATCTCCGAGATGGTCCACCACCTCAACCGCGCCCAGAAGGAGCAGACCAAGGGCTCGGAGCAGGTGATGACCGCGGTGGTGCAGATCAAGCAGGTGGCCGAGGCGCAGACCCACTCGGCCCGCGAGCTCGAGTCGGCCATCAGCGACCTGACCGGCCAGGCCGAGGTGCTCCGCGGCGAGGTGAAGCGGTTCCAGATCTGAGCCGGGCGGTGCCGGCCCGGCCTCAGCCCCGCCCGAGCGCCAGCAGCGCGTCCCACTGGGCGGCGGTGAGCGGCACCACCGAGAGGCGACCCTGGCGGAGGAGCGGCGAGCCCTCGAACGGGCGCGACCCCTTGAGCGCGTCGAGCCCCACCGGGGCGGCCAGCCGGGCGCCGGCCTTCACGTCGACGCAGACCGTGCCGCCGTCGACGGTCGGGTCGGGGTAGGCCGCCTTCACCACCGTGGCGAGCCCCACCGCCTCCTTCACGCCAGAGTGGTAGACGACCAGCTCGTCCCCCGGCGCCATGGCCTTGAGGTGGGCCTGGGCCTGCGGGTTCGAGACCCCCGTCCAGGCGGTGACCCGCTCGCGGACCAGGTCGTCGAACGAGTAGGTGGAGGGCTCGGTCTTGAGGAGCCAGCGCGCCATGACCTGGGGACGGTAGGGCGGACGCAGCGCCCAGGCAAGCCGCCCACCCGAGGAAGCCATCCCACGGTCGCCGTGTTATATGGACCGCGCATGTTCGGCCTCTCCTTCGGCGAGATCGTGATCATCGCAGTCCTGGCCCTGGTGCTCCTGGGGCCGGACCGGCTGCCCGACGCCGCCAAGACCATCGGCAAGACGATCAAGGACCTCAAGAAGGCCACCGACGGCCTGAAGGACCAGATCGAGGGCGAGCTCTACTCGGCCGAGAAGTCGATCCAGAAGATGATCGCCGAGCCGCCGGCGGTGCCGCCGGTCGCCTCCGCCGCCATGGCCGCCTCGCAGCGCCAGCCGGCCCAGGCCCCGGCCGCAAGCACCGAGAACGTCCCCGGCCTCGAGGCGGCGCTCGTCGAGACCGCCGCCGCTCCCGCCCCCGCCGCACCGGCCGCCACGGCCGCCACGGCCGCCCCGGCCGATCCGACCAAGCCCGCATGAGCCCAGCCGCCGCCCCCGCCCCGTCCCCCACCGAGCCGGAGAACGAGGTCAAGCTCACCTTCTGGGATCACCTGCGCGAGCTGCGCAAGCGGCTCCTGCTCTCGGTGTACGGCATCCTGGGCGGCATGCTGCTCATCGGCTACTGGGTCGGCGACATCGTCGACCGGCTGATGGAGCCGGTGCGGCTCTCGCTGCCGAAGGACTCGCAGAAGCTCGTCTACACGAGCGCCATCGAGCCGATGATGGTCAACATCAAGGTGGCCATCTACGGCGGCCTCTTCGCCGCGGCCCCCTGGGTGCTCTACCAGCTCTGGCAGTTCATCGCCCCCGGCCTCTACAAGCGGGAGCGCAAGGTGGTCGTCCCCTTCCTCTTCTTCGGGACGCTCCTCTTCTACGGCGGCGCCGCCTTCTGCTTCTGGCTGGTGATGCCGCAGGCCTTCCCGGCCATGCTGGCCTTCGCCAACGACTCGACGCTGCAGCCCATGCTGTCGATCAGCGAGCAGCTCTCGCTCGTCACCGCCATGCTGCTCGGCTTCGGCATCGTCTTCGAGGTGCCGGTGGTCATCGCCTTCCTGGCGATGATCGGCCTCGTCACCGCCGACTGGCTCGCCAAGTACCGGCGCTACGCCATCATCTTCAACGTGACGGCGGCGGCCATCATCACGCCCACCGGCGACCCGATCAACCTGGCGCTCATGGCCGTGCCGATGATCCTCTTCTACGAGGTGGGCATCGTCCTCGCCCGCATCCTCGGCAAGAAGCAGCCGTCGCCCAAGGCGATCAAGACCACTTAGCCGCTGCGCCCCAACGGCGCCCGCCCGCCCGGGCCGCTCCTCCCGTAGCATCGGCGCCGATGCTCCTCTTCAACGTCCTCGCCGCCCTGCTCGCGCTCCTCATGCTGGCGCGCCACGGGCGGCGCGCGCTCGGCCTCTTCCTGCCCGCGGGCGGCGAGGCGCCGGGCGGCAGGGCGGCGGCCCTCGTGCCGCTCCTCAACTGCGCCATCGCCGGCGCGGTGCTCTGGGTCTCCGTGAAGGGGCTCGTCCTCGCCCTTATGAAGTCGTCCGGAGGCGCTCCATGAAGACCGCGGCCACAGACGTCGTCATCCTCTCGGCGAAGCGCACCCCCTTCGGGACTTTCGGCGGGGCGCTCAAGGAGCTCACGGCCACCGACCTCGGCGTCCACGCGGCCAAGGCGGCGCTGGCCGCGGCCGGCGTACCGGCGGCCGACGTGGGCCACGTGGTGATGGGGAACGTCGCCCAGACGAGCGCCGACGCCATCTACCTCTCGCGCCACGTCGGGCTCCGCGCCGGCGTGCCGCAGGAGGTGCCGGCCCTCACCGTCAACCGGCTCTGCGGCTCCGGCTTCGAGGCGGTGGTCCAGGCGGCCACCTACCTCATGACGGGCCAGGCCGAGGTGGTGCTGGCGGGCGGCACCGAGTCGATGAGCCAGGCGCCGCTCGCGCTGCGCGGCACGCGCTGGGGTCACCCCTTCGGCAAGCTACCGGCGCTCGAGGACACCCTCTGGTCGGCGCTGACCGACAGCTACGCCGGCCTGCCCATGGCGCTCACCGCCGAGAAGCTGGCCGAGCAGTACCGGATCACGCAGGACGAGGTGGACGAGCTCTCGGTCTCCTCGCAGCGCCGCTGGGCGGCGGCCCACGAGGCGGGGCGCTTCGCGGCGGAGCTGGCGCCCATGGAGCTCCCCTCGAAGAAGGGGCCGGTGACGTTCGACCGGGACGAGCACCCGCGCCCCGACACCACGGTGGAGGGGCTGCGCAAGCTCCCCAAGGTCTTCAAGAAGGACGGCGTCATCCACGCCGGGGCGGCGAGCGGCATCGCCGACGGCGCGGCGGCGCTGGTGGTGGCGACCCGCGGCTACGCCGAGCGGAAGGGGCTCCAGCCGCTCGCCCGGCTCGTCGCCTGGGGCCACGCCGGCGTCGACCCGACCATCATGGGGATCGGCCCGGTGCCGGCGCTCCGGAGCGCGCTCGGCCGCGCCGGCCTCGCGCTCGGCGAGCTCGACCTCGTCGAGGTGAACGAGGCCTTCGCGCCCCAGTACCTGGCGGTCGAGAAGGCGCTCGGCCTCGACCGGGCCCGCACCAACGTGGACGGCGGCGCCATCGCCCTCGGCCACCCGCTCGCCGCCAGCGGCGCCCGCATCACCGCCCACCTGGTGCACGAGCTGCGGCGGCGCGGCGGCGCGCTGGCGGCCGGCTCGGCCTGCATCGGCGGCGGCCAGGGGGTGGCGGTGATCCTCGGCGCCCCCTGATCGGCCGGCTTCTTGCCGACACCGGGGTGCGCGGGTAGGTTCCACGGTGGACGCGGGCGACGGGAGGCGAGGATGGACGGGTTCACCGGGGTGAAGGTCTTCTCCACGACGCTGGCCCGGGATCGCGAACAGATGGGCGAGAGCATCACCCGCTGGCTCACCGAGCACCCCGACGTCGAGGTGGTCGACCGGACCGTGACGCAGAGCTCCGACAAGGAGTTCCACTGCCTCACCATCACGCTCTTCTTCCGGGAGCGGGGAGCGGCGTAACCCGTGGCGCGGCGGCCCCAGCTCGACCTGCGGCGGTGGCTCACCTTCGGCGGGCAGGCGCCGTTCTCGGTCGGCCTGCTCATCGCCGGCATGGTGGTCGCGACCATCGGCGCCACCGCCTGGCCGTGGCTCGGGAGCCTCATCGTCCTCTCGGTGCCGGCGCTCGACCCGTCCTCCTGGGCCGACCTGCTCGAGGTCTGGCGGCTCGTCACCTGGCCGTTCTTCCAGGGCGAGCTGCCGGCCAGCCTGCTCACCGTCCTCTTCGCCGGCTTCATGCTGCTCTGGCTCGGCCGCCAGCTCTCCTACGCCTGGACCGAGCGGCGCTTCCTCGTCCGCTTCTTCGTCCTCACCGTGGGCGCCGGGCTCGCCACCGAGGCCATCCTCTCGCCGTTCGGCTACCCGGCCGTCTACTTCGGCATCTGGCCTGCGGTGAACGCGCTCCTGCTCACCTGGGGGCTCATCTTCCCGCACCAGCGGCTCAGCTGGTTCGGCGCCGTCGAGATGAGCGGGGCCACGGTGGCGAAGGTGGTGGCGGTGGCGACGCCGCTCTGGGCGCTCGTGGTGGCGCCGCGCGGCGCCGGCCTCGTCGACCGGCTCGCCGCCTACCTGCCCCACATGCTGGCGCTCGGCATCGCCTGGCTCCTCGTGGCGGGCGGGCCGCGGCGGGGGCTGTGGCGGCTGAAGGAGTGGTGGCTGCGCCGCCGGCTGGCGAGCCAGCGCCGGCGCTTCAAGGTGATCGAGACCGGCGGCGCGCAGAAGCCGCCGAAGTGGATGAACTGACTCCGCGGCTCAGCTCACCGCCACCTGCCGCACCGCCGCCTGGTACACCCAGATCCGGCCCGTGTTGGTGCGCGTGTCGGCCGGGATCATGAAGAAGCCGAGCGCGTCCTCGCGGTAGTCGGGCGAGAAGCCGGCCACCTGCCGGCCGTCGCGGAAGGTGACGCGCACCTTCTTCCCCTCCGGCGCCGGCGCCTTCTCGCCCGTCGCCAGCATGAAGAAGATGGCCTTCACCTGCTCGACCGGCACCGGCTCCGGCGCCCCGGGCCCCTGGGGCGCGAGCGAGAGCTCGGCCGTGTCGAGCCGGGCGTCGGTGAGGACGCCGCGCTTCACCTGGCCGTCCACGGTGTGGACCACCACCCGGTGCGAGCCGCCGACCCAGATGGCCGGCTTGGGCGCGGCCGCGGGGGCGGGCGCCGGCGCTGGAGCGGGCGCCGGCGCTGGCACCGGCTCCGGCTCGACCGCCTCGAGCGGCAGCTCCGCGACGATGGGCGCAGGCGCCGGGGCGGGCGCGGCCATGACCGGCGCCGCGGCCTCCTCCGGGAAGGCGGCGGCGATCTCCGGCGGGATCTCCTCGACCGCCTCGATCGCCTCCACCGGCAGCGGCTCGGCGGCCGCAGGCTCCGCGGCCTCGGCCCAGGCCGGCTCGGGCGCGGCCTCGACCGGCGGAGCCCAGGCGGCCTCCTCGATCGCGGGCGCGGCCTCGACCGGCGCCTCCCAGGCGGGCTCCGGCGCCGGCTCGGCGGGCGGGGCCCACTCGGCCTCCACCACCTCCAGCGGCGCGGGGACACTCTCGACCGGCTCGGCCGGCAGCTCCTCGACGAGCTCGGCCGCCTCGATGGTCGGCAGCTCGTGCGCCTCCTCGGCCGGCTCGACCGGCGCGGCCGGCTCCGCCGGCGCCTCGAAGGGCGCGCTCAGGTCGAGGGCCGGCGCGCTCTCCCAGCCCTCGGCCTGCGGCGCGGCGGCCGCCGGGGACCAGGCCGGCGCGTCGAGCGGCGGCGCCGCCTGCGGGTAGCCGAAGGAGCCGTCGGAGGCCAGCTCGAAGCCCTGGTCGAGCGCCTCCTCCGGCTTCCAGTCGCCGACGGGCTCGCCCAGCTCGAGCGGCGTGCCGCCCGGGAGCGAGTCGCCCTCCGGGCCGCCGTACATCTCCTCCTGCGAGAAGGCGACCGGATCGTCGTAGCCGCCGAGCGGCGCGGGGGCGGCCGGGTCGAAGGCCGCCGCCTCCAGCCCCTCCGCCTCGGGCGGCGGGAAGGCGGTACGGCTGGCGGTCTCGTCGTACTCGCCGAAGGTGGGCGCGGCGGGCGGCGCCGCGGGCGGCGGCTCCTCGGAGAGCCAGTCGCCCTCGGGCGGCGCGAGCGGCGCGGCGGCGCCGGCGGCGTCGTACTCGCCGAGGAGC
>DASTGK010000569.1:0-4632 GCA_035719085.1 Anaeromyxobacteraceae bacterium | reverse complement strand
GATGAAGACCTGCCGGTACCAGTCCTCGCCCTTCCAGGCCTTGAGGCCGAAGCGGCTCGCCATCCCGGCGAGGAAGGGGATCCCCAGGTAGACGAAGACGCTCTGCGCGATCTCGCCGATGGTGACGTGGACCTCGGCGCCCTTCAGGCCGAGCCACCCGGGCAGCACGGTGATGAACACCCACGCGTACACGGAGAAGAAGAGCACCTGGAAGATCGAGTTGAACGCGACCAGGCCGGCGCAGTACTCGGTGTCGCCCTTCGCCAGGTCGTTCCAGACGATGACCATGGCGCTGCAGCGGGCCAGGCCGATCATGATGAGCCCGACCATGTACTCGGGCTTGTCGCGCAGGAACAGGACCGCCCGCGCGAACATGAGGATGGGACCGACCACCCAGTTCTGGACGAGCGAGAGGCCCAGCACCTTCCCGTCCCGGAAGACGCGCGGCAGCTCCTCGTACCGGACCTTGGCGAGGGGCGGGTACATCATGAGGATGAGGCCGATCGCGATGGGGATGGAGGTGGTCCCCACGCTCAGCCGGTCGAGCGCCGGCACCACGCCGGGCACGGCCCAGCCGAGCAGGATGCCGGCGCCCATGGCGAGGAAGATCCAGAGGGTGAGGTAGCGGTCGAGGAACGACAGGCGGCGCGAGAGGGCGGTCACGGGGGCTCCTGGAGGCCGCCGCTGAGCGCCTCGAGGCGCCGCAGCGTGCGGGGCTCGATGCGGCAGCAGACGCGGGGGCCGTCGATCTCCCCCTTCACCGAGCCGGATTCCTCTACGATACGCGACCGTCGCGCGCAACGCGCGTCCCGTGACATTCCTGGCACGGCGGCGCGCGCCGCTCGGGAGGAGACGGCCATGGGCGAGATCCAGCTCCGCGAGGCGACCAGGGGCGACGAGCCGGCGCTCCGCCGGTTCCTCGAGGCGGCCGGCCTCCCCGCCGACGACGTCTCGGTCGACCGGCAGGCGTTCACGCTCGCCGTGGAGGAGGGGCGGATCGTCGGGTCGGTCGCGCTCGAGGTGGTGGGCCGGGACGCGCTCGTCCGCTCGCTGGCCGTCGCCCCGGAGCACCGCCGGCACGGCCTCGGGGCGCGGCTCGACGACCGCGCCAGGGAGCTGGCCGGCCGGCTGGGGCTCTGCGCGCTCTACCTCCTCACGACGACCGCGCGGGAGTACGCCCTGCGGCGGGGCTACGAGGTCGTCCCGCGCTCCGAGGTCCCGGCCGGCGTGCTGGGGCTGCCGCAGTTCCGGGACCTCTGCCCGGCGAGCGCGACGTGCATGAGGTGGCTCAGCGGCGCGTGAGCCTACCCCCGCGCCACCCCGGGCACCGCGAACGGCACGGGCGCGCCGTCGAGCGCGGCCGCCTCGGCGCTGGCCAGGGCCGCCACGTCGAGCTGGCCGGCCGCGCGGGCCGCCTCGGCCTTGCAGAGCCAGGCGGCGGGTTCGGCCGGGTGGAGGAGCGTCACCGCCTCCGCGATGACGTCGAAGGAGTCGCGGAACGGGCGCGCCAGCGGGTCGGCGGCGATGGCCTGCATGATGTAGTCGAACGCCATGTCGAGCTCCCCCGCGTAGTCGGACACGATGGCCAGGTTCCAGAGCGCGAAGCCGGACTCGAACCCCAGGCGCCGCGCCTCCTCCACCACGCCCCGGTAGACCTTCTGCGCCTCCTCCCGGTTCCGCTCCTCCTGCAGCCCGTACCCGCGCCGCAGCTCTCCCATCAGGTGCTCTAGCTTCGTGTTGTTCGTGAGCTTCATGGCCCTCTCCCTGGTCGAGGTGACACGTCTCCCGTCCGGCGCGGGGCTCCTCGCCCCGGCTGGCCTTCCCTCTGGCTGCCTCTGCGGCTAGGTCTGCGCTCCGCGCGACAGCACCGCCGCCCGGGCGAGGGCGGAGGCGGCGCCCTCGAGGTCGCCCCGGCGGATGCAGTCGAGGGCGATGGCGATGTGGGCTGCGATGCCGAGCGGGTAGCACTTCATGGTGCTGTTGTACCGGGGCGACGGACATGCGATCGCGCCTCCCGCGACGGAGGAGGCCCGCATCGACCTGGCGCGCCCCTTGCTCTCAGGGGCGGCGTGCGCCTCCGCTACGACCGCGGCACCGTCCTCCTCTCCGAGCTTCCCCCCGGGCAGGATCTCTCGGATCTCCCGGGCGTCCTCTGGGACGGGCGCGTCGCGGCGCTGCGCGCGCCGGCCGTGCACCTCGAGGCGATCCGGGCCGAGCTGGCCGCGCGCGGCGTCCGCGCCGAGGACCAGGCGGGCCGTCCCGCGGACCTCCCCGTCTCGCTGGTCGAGCCGCCCCTGCGGCCGTACCAGGACGACGCCCTCTGGGCGTGGCAGCGGGCTGGTCGGCGGGGGTTGGTGGTGCTGCCGACGGGCAGCGGCAAGACGCGGCTCGCCGTCGCCGCCATCGCCCGCTGTCGCGGGCCGGCGCTCGTCCTCGTGCCGACGCGGGCGCTCCTCGGGCAGTGGGCTGCCGAGCTGGGGCGGGCCTGGGCCGGGCCCATCGGCTGCCTCGGCGATGGCGAGCGGCGGGTCGAGGCGATCACCGTGGCCACCTTCGAGAGCGGCTGGCGCCAGATGGACCGGCTGGGGGACCGCTTCCGGCTCCTCGTGGTGGACGAGGTCCACCACTTCGGCGACGGCCTCAAGGACGAGGCGCTGGAGCTCTGCGCGGCGCCAGCGCGGCTCGGCCTCACCGCCACGCCGCCGAGCCCGGCCGCGGTGGAGCGGCTCGGGGCGCTCGTCGGCCCCATCGCCTTCGAGCTCGCGGTGGGCGATCTCGCCGGCCGCTGGCTGGCGCCCTTCGAGCTCGTGACGCTCCGGCTCGACCTCGACGACGAGGAGCGCGCCGCTTGGGAGCGGGCCGTCGCCACCTACCGACCCGCCCTCCAGGCCTTCCGGCGGGCGCAGCCCGGCGCCGGCTGGGCCGACTTCGCGCGGGCGGCCGGGCGGACCGAGGCGGGCCGCCGTGCCCTCGACGCCTTTCGCAGCAGCCGGAGGCTCCTCGCCTACCCGTCGGCCAAGCGCCAGGCCGTGGCCGAGCTCCTCGCCCGCCACGCCGCGGCGCGGGTCCTCGTCTTCACCGCCGACAACGCCACCGCCTACGCCGTCGCGCGCGAGCAGCTCGTCATGCCCATCACCTGCGACATCTCGAGGGCCGAGCGGGCCCAGGCGCTCGAGCGCTTCCGGCGCGGCGAGCTCCGCGCGCTCGTCTCGGCGCGCGTGCTCAACGAGGGGATCGACGTCCCCGACGCCGAGGTGGCGGTCGTGGTGGGCGGCACCCAGGGTGAGCGGGAGCACGTCCAGCGGATCGGACGGCTCCTTCGGCCGGCCGAGGGGAAGTCGGCGGTGGTCTACGAGCTGGTGATGCGCGGAACCTCGGAGGTGCTCCAGGCCCGGCGGAGGCGGGCCAGCCTTGCTGCCCGCCAGCCTCATCTCGTGTGAGCTGCGCGGGGGCGAGGCGCTGCCGCGCTTCCTCGGGACCGCCGACCGCCCCTGGATTCGCCGCCTCCTCGAGGCCTGGGACGCGCAGGCGGGTCGGCCGGTGCGAGAGCTCGAGGCCCGACTCCAGGATCCTGTGGCCGGCTGCGTCGCCGATCAGCAGCGGCTGATGGCCCACCTCGTCCTCCGGCTGGCCCGCTCCCGCGTCGGCGCCTCGGTGCCGCCCCGGGTGGCGCGCGCCGAGGTCTTCGGCGCCCGCGCGCGGAGCCCGGGCGAAGACGCCGAGGCCGTGCTCGCCGCCAGCGCCGGCCGGCTGGGGCTCGCGCCCGAGGCGCTCCGCCAGGCGCTCTTCGCCGACCTGCCGGGCGAGCGGCTCGCCCTCCCGCCTCCCGGGGATCTCGATCCGGGGGAGCTGGCGCTCCGGGCCAACTCCCTCCTCGCGCAGGCCGTCCTGGAGCGGGCCCTGCGCGTCGAGCTCGAGGTGGCCGGGAACGCGCGGGCGGTGGTCCGGCAGGCGGCGCTGCGCGGGCTCATCTGCGCTGTGGCGCCGGCGCGCGCCGGCGTGGGCCTGGGTGAGGGCGTCCGGCTCTCCGTCTCCGGTCCCTTCGCCCTCTTCCGGCGGACGCTGCTCTACGGCCGCGCCCTCGGGTCGCTCCTGCCGGTGCTCGCCTGGACCCGACGCTTTCGCCTCACGGCCCACGCCGAGCTGCGCGGACGGGTCTATGCGGTGACCCTCGCCACGGGCGATCCCATCTTCCCATCGGCCGAGCCGCGCCGCTTCGACAGCCAGGTCGAGGAGCGGTTCGCTCGGGACTTCGGCCGGGCCGCACCAGCCTGGGAGCTCGTTCGCGAGCCGGCGCCGGTGGAGGCCGGCGGCCACCTCGTCTTCCCGGACTTCGCCGTCCACCGCCGAGACGAGCCCGGGCGGCGCTGGCTCGTGGAGATCGTCGGCTTCTGGACCCCCGAGTACCTCGCCACCAAGCTGGCGCGCCTGCGGGAGGCGCGCATCGAGAACCTGGTGCTCTGCATCGACGAGGCGCGGAACGTGGGGGAGGGGGACCTGCCGGAGGGCGCGCGCGTGGTCCGGTACCGCCGGAGGGTGGAGGTGGGGCGGGTGCTGGAGGTGATCGGGGCCGCGTAGGAAGGGGCTCCAGCCCGGTTCCGTGGGCGCGCAAGGAGCCCCACTCAGGCCGGG
>DASTGK010000568.1:0-47319 GCA_035719085.1 Anaeromyxobacteraceae bacterium | reverse complement strand
GAGGCGGCGCCCCCGAGCCGGCGAGGCGCCGGGCGCGCCGGCGACCCGGGGCGCCAGGAGGCCGAGCGGCTCGCCCTCGAGGCGCACGTCGCCCACCGGCGGTGGAACCTCGCCCGCGTGGCCGCGGACCTCGGCGTCTCGCGGATGACGCTCTACAAGCGGCTGGAGCGGCACGGGCTCCGGCGGCCGCGGTGAGCGCGCGCCGCCGGCCCGGCCCGCGGCCTAGAAGAACCCGAGCGCCTTCGGCGAGTAGGAGACGAGCAGGTTCTTCGCCTGCTGGTAGTGCTCGAGCATCATCTTGTGCGTCTCGCGGCCGATGCCCGACTGCTTGTACCCGCCGAACGCCGCGTGCGCCGGGTAGAGGTGGTAGCAGTTGGTCCAGACGCGGCCGGCCCGGATGCCGCGGCCCATGCGGTAGGCGGTGTTGCCGTCGCGCGTCCAGACGCCCGCGCCGAGGCCGTAGAGCGTGTCGTTGGCGAGGGCCAGCGCCTCGGCCTCGTCCTTGAAGGTGGTGACGGCCACCACCGGGCCGAAGATCTCCTCCTGGAAGATCCGCATCGAGTTGTCGCCGCGGAAGACGGTCGGCTTCACGTAGTACCCGCCGGCGAGGTCGCCGCCGAGCTCGTTGCGGCCGCCGCCGGTGAGCACCTTGGCCCCCTCCTTCTTGCCGATGTCGATGTAGGAGAGGATCTTCGCGAGCTGCTCGGCGGAGGCCTGCGCGCCGATCATCGTCTCGGTGTCGAGGGGGTCGCCCTGCCTCACCTTGCCGACGCGCGCGACCGCCAGCTCCATGAAGCGGTTGTAGATCGACTCCTGCACCAGGGCGCGCGACGGGCAGGTGCAGACCTCGCCCTGGTTCAGCGCGAACATGGCGAAGCCCTCGAGCGCCTTGTCGGCGAAGTCGTCGTCGCGGGCGAGCACGTCCTCGAAGAACACGTTCGGCGACTTGCCGCCGAGCTCGAGCGAGACCGGGATGAGGTTCTGCGCCGCGTACTGCATGATGAGGCGGCCCGTCGAGGTCTCGCCGGTGAACGCGACCTTGGCGACGCGCGGCGAGGTCGCGAGCGGCTTGCCGGCCTCGAGCCCGAAGCCGTTCACCACGTTGAGGACGCCGGCGGGCAGCAGGTCCTGGACGAGCTCGAGGAGGATCAGGATGGAGACCGGCGTCTGCTCGGCCGGCTTGAGCACGATGCAGTTGCCGGCCGCCAGCGCCGGGGCGACCTTCCAGGCCGCCATCAGGATGGGGAAGTTCCACGGGATGATCTGGGCGACCACGCCGAGCGGCTCGTGGAAGTGGTAGGCCACCGTGGTGTCGTCGATCTCGGCGACCGTCCCCTCCTGCGCGCGGATCACGCCCGCGAAGTAGCGAAAGTGATCGATGGCGAGCGGGATGTCGGCGGCCAGCGTCTCGCGGATCGGCTTCCCATTGTCCCAGGTCTCGGCCAGCGCGAGGACCTCGAGGTTCTTCTCCATCCGGTCGGCGATCTGGTTGAGGAGCGCCGAGCGCTGCGCGTACGAGGTCCTCCCCCAGGCGTCCCTGGCGGCGTGTGCCGCGTCGAGCGCCCGCTCGACGTCGGCGGCGTCGGAGCGCGGCACCTCGCAGAACGGCCTCCCCGTGACGGGCGAGGCGTTCTCGAAGTACGCGCCGTTCACGGGCTCGACCCACGTGCCGCCGATGAAGTTCTGGTAGCGCTTCTTGAACGTGAGCTTGCTGCCGGGCTGGCCGGGGGCCGCGTAGATCATGAGCTCTCCTTCGTGCGCGGGTGGCGCGCGGGTGTGTGGTGTCTCGTGCCTGGGAGAGCAAGGGGCGGACCAGCCGCGCCCGGTCGCGGAGTGGCGCGTGATCACGGGAGAAGGCGCGCCCCGCGCCACTCCAGGCGTCAAGGTACGGGGCGACATGTCAGCCCCCGCGCGGGGGGTACGACCCGGCGTCAGCGGCGCAGACCGCCGGTTTGCGCCCCGCAGTCGGCCGGTGCGGCCGGGCGGGCGAGCCTAGCTTTCCAGCCCCGCAGCCGTCCTCACGCGGGAGAAGGAGCGCCCATGGCCGTCGATCTGAAGCAGAGCGTCCGCCGCCTCATCGAGGAGGCGTATGGCAAGGGCAACTACGACGTGTTCGACGAGGTGTGCGATCCGGGCTACCGGGCCCACGATCCGCTCTCCGGAGACACCGACCTCGCGAAGTCCAAGGCCCTGTGCCAGGGCTACAAGGAGGCCTTCCCCGACCTCAAGCCGACCATCCTCGCCAGCTTCATCGACGGCGACTGCGTCATCACCCAGTGGCGCATGACCGGCACCCACCAGCGGGAGCTCATGGGCATCGCCCCGACGGGCAACCGCTGCACCGTGGAGGGGATCAGCATCTCGCGGTTCCGCGGCGCCAAGATCGTCGAGGACTGGGTGCAGTGGGACGCCCTCGGCTTCATGAAGCAGCTCGGCGTGGCGCCGAACCTCCAGGCCGGCGCGGGGGGCAGGACGCAGCCGCGCCCGCACGCCTGATTCGTCGCGCGCCCCGAAGTGACTCCCGCCACCCCGGGCCCCCGCGCGCCCGGGGTGGTGGCCCATCCGGAACGCCCGGGCCTCGAGCCCACGGCGCGGTGTGCCCATCTGCGGTCGGTCACAACTCGCCACGCGCGCCATCAACCGGGGCGCAGCATCCACGTCCGCGACGCACCTTCGGGGGATCGGCCGATCCGGCGCGCACGCCAGGCGCTGCCGTCGCCGAGTGAGGGACGGCCCCCGACACGAAAGGACCGGACCATGCGACCTCCCCTCGCCATCGCCGCCGTCATCCTCGCCGCGCTCGTCGCGGCGCCCACCTCGCGGGCGCTGGAGCCGTTGCGGCTCCCTGGCCTGCACGCCGCCGCGGAGGTGGTCCGCGACGGCGCCGGCATCGCGCACGTCCGGGCCGCCGACGAGCACGACGTCTTCTTCCTCCAGGGCTGGGTCCACGCGCAGGACCGGCTCTTCCAGATGGACGTGACCCGGCGCCGCGCCAGCGGCACGCTCGCCGAGCTGCTCGGACCCGGCGCGCTCGCGGGCGACGTCCAGCTCCGCACCTTCGGGCTCCGGCGCGCCGCGGCGCGGAGCCTCGAGGTGCTCTCCCCGCGGGCGCTCGCGGCGCTCGACGCTTACGCGGACGGCGTGAACGCGTGGGCCGAGGTCCACCCGCTGCCGCCCGAGTACGCCGCGCTCGAGCTGACCAGGTTCGCGCCCTGGACCGCGCTCGACTCGGCCGCCGTCGCGAAGCTCATCGCCTTCGGGCTCTCGTTCGACCTCGACGACGTCGACCGGACCGTCGCGCTCGCGAGCTACCGACAGGCGGGAGCCGCGCTCGGCTTCGATGGGACCGCGCTCTTCTTCCAGGACCTCTTCCGCGCCGCGCCGTTCGATCCCGCCTCGACCGTCCCGGACGCGCTGCTCCCGCCGGGCGGGGCCCTGCGCACCCGTGGTCGCGCCCTCGCGGCCGGCCACCCGGACCTCGACCCGGCGGCGGTCGAGCTGGCCCGTCGCTGGCTCGGCGAGGTCCGCGAGGAGCCGTTCCTCTCCCGGCTCCTCGATCGCGACCAGCGCGACGGCTCGAACCAGTGGGTGGTGAGCGGGGCGTTCACCGAGGGCGGCGCGCCGCTCCTCGCGAGCGACCCACACCTCGCGCTCGGTCAGCCGTCGACCTTCTACCCGATCCACCTGCAGGCCGGCCCGTTCGACGTCATCGGCAACAGCTTCCCCGGCGCGCCGGCGGTCGAGGTGGGCCACAACCGCCACGTCGCCTGGGGCGCCACGGTCGATCCGTTCGACGTCACCGACGTGTACCAGGAGCGGCTCGTCGCGGACGCGGCGTCGCCGAGCGGCCTGGCCACCCTCTTCCAGGGCGTGCCGGAGCCGGTGATCCCGATCCCCGAGTCCTACGCGGTGAACCTCGCGGGCGACGGCGTCCTGGACGACGTCGTGCCGGTGCCGGCCGGGACCACGCCGGCGGCGACGCTCGTCGTGCCGCGCCGGAACGGCGGCCCGCTCGTGCAGGTGGACCTCGCCCGCGGGGTCGGCCTCTCGGTCCAGTACACCGGCTTCTCGGGGACGCGCGAGCTCGACACCTTCCTCGGCTTCGACTCCGCCGGAGACCTGACCGACTTCGAGCGCGCGCTCGCGACCTTCGACGTCGGGTCGCAGAACTTCTGCTACGCGGACGACGCGGGCCACATCGCCTACTTCACCTACTCGGCGGTGCCGCTCCGCGAGGACCTGCAGCGCGGCGTGGTGACGGGCCTGCCGCCGGCCTTCATCCGCGACGGCACGGGCGGGAACGAGTGGATCGCCGCGCCGCCGGCCGGGGGCGGGGCGATCCCGTACGCGCTCCTGCCCCTCCGGGAGTTCCCGCGCCTGGTCGACCCGCCCGCCGGCTTCGCGGTGAACGCGAACAACGATCCGGCGGGGCTCACGCTGGAGAACGACC
Organism: Anaeromyxobacteraceae bacterium; assembly: GCA_035719085.1. Lineage (GTDB taxonomy): Bacteria > Myxococcota > Myxococcia > Myxococcales > Anaeromyxobacteraceae > JADKCZ01. The sequence continues at coordinate 42,869 of DASTGK010000568.1, read as the reverse complement.
CCCTGGCGCGGCGCCGCCCCGACGGCGGGATCTACTACCTCGCACCCGGCTTCGACGCGGGCTTCCGCGCGGGCCGGATCACGCAGCGCGTCCGCCAGGTGCTGGCAGGCGGCAAGATGACCTTCGAGGCGATGCAGTCCATCCAGGCCGACGTGACCATGCTCGACGCGCAGGTTCTCGTGCCAGCGATCACCGCCGCGTTCGCGAGCGCGCGCCGGGCCGGGGCGCCCGCGCCGCTGGCGGCGCTCGGCGCCGATCCGGCGGTGGCCGACGCGGTCGGGCGGCTCGCCGCCTGGGACGGCAGCACGCCCACGGGCATCCCGGAGGGCTACGACGCGGCCGACGTCGACGGCCGGCTCACGCCGCCGACCGCGGACGAGATCCGGCGGAGCGTCGCCGCCACGATCTACGCGGTGTGGCGCGGGCAGCTCATCCGGAACGTGCTCGACGCCCGGCTGGCGCCGCACGGGCTGCCCGTCCCGCCGGGCCAGCAGGCGATGACGGCCATCCGGCACCTCCTCGACGCCTTCCCGGAGGCGCACGGCGTCGGCGCGTCGGGCATCGACTTCTTCGCCGTGCCAGGGGTCTCGGCGAGCCCGGAGGACCGGCGCGACCTGGTCGTGCTGGAGTCGCTGAACGGCGCGCTCTCACTCCTCTCCGGACCGGCCTTCGCGCCCGCCTTCGGCGGCTCGACCAGCCCGGACGACTGGCGCTGGGGGAAGCTCCACCGGATCGTGTTCGCGCACCCGATGGACGGGCCGTTCAGCGTGCCGCCCGCGTTGGGCCAGTTCCCGGCGCCGCTCGCGGGCCTCCCGGGCATCCCGCGGGACGGAGGCTTCGGCGTCCCGAACGCCTCGAACCACGACCCGCGCGCCGACGCCTGGGATCGGTTCATGTTCGCGAGCGGCCCCTCGAACCGGCTCGTCGTCGAGCTTTCGCGCGGCGCGGCGAAGCGCGCCGAGTCCGTGTGGCCCGGGGGCACGAGCGCGATCCCCGGCGCGTGGAACTACCTGAACCTGCTCCCCCTCTGGCTGACGGACGAGACGGTGCCGCTCCACGTGCGCGCGGCCGAGCTCGCCAAGGACACGTCGTCGATCACGCGGCTCGTGCCGTGATCGACCCCCGGGGCCCACCCCTTCGAAGGCAGGGGCCAGGCCCCCGCGGGGTACGCCCTGTGAGGGCGGGGCGCCACGCCTCCTGGAGAGGATGATTCCCCAGGAGGCCTGCACATGCCGCGTGCCCGGCGACTCCTCATCGCGCTGGCGCTCGCCGCGCTCGCGGTCGAGGGCGCGGCGGCCCGTGGCGCCGGCGCCCCCGCCTCCGGGAAGGCGGGCGCGCCGCCGGAGAGCGCTCCGCGCGTGCTCACCGTCGAGGTGCGCGGGGCCATCACGGTCGGCACCTCCGAGCACCTCGCGGCCGCCCTCCGGCGCGCCGCCGAGCAGCGGCTCGACGCGGTGGCGGTCGTCCTCGACACGCCGGGCGGCGCCCTCGAGGCGACGCGGGAGATCGTCCGCGCCATGCTGGCGAGCCCGGTGCCGGTGCTGGTCTGGGTCGGCCCGGCCGGCGCGCGGGCCGGGTCGGCGGGCGTCTTCGTGCTGCTCGCGGCCGACCTCGCCGCCATGGACCCGTCCACCAACGTGGGCGCGGCCCACCCCGTCACCGGCACCGGCCAGGACGTGGCCGAGGCGGCCGGCAAGGAGATGGCGCGCAAGGTGGAGAACGACGCTGCCGCCTTCGCGCGGACGGTGGCGGAGGCCCACGGCCGGAACGTGGCCTGGGCCGAGCAGGCGGTGCGCGAGAGCGTGGCGGTCACCGCCACCGAGGCCCTGCGCCTGCGGGTGATCGACCTCGTCGCGCCCAGCCTGCGGGAGGCGCTGGACGCGGCCGACGGCCGGGTGGCCACCTCGCCGTCCGGGGTGCGCATGCTCCGCACGCGCGACGCGGTGCTGGAGCCGTTCCCAAAGACCATCCGGCAGCGGGCGCTCTCGATCGTGGCCGACCCGAACACGGCGGCCCTGCTCATGCTGCTCGGCACCCTCGGGATCGCCCTCGAGCTCTACCACCCCGGCAGCATCGTGCCCGGCGTGGTCGGCGGCCTGTGCCTGCTGCTCGCCTTCGTGGCCATGCAGGCCGTCCCGGTCGACGTCGGCGCGGTGCTGCTCGTGGTGACCGGCGTGGCGCTCCTCGTGGTGGAGGGGTACGTGCCGGCGCACGGGCTGGCCGGGCTCGGCGGCGCCGCCTGCGTGGTCCTCGGCACCCTCTTCTTCGTCGATCGCACCTCGCCCGACTACCTGTTCGACCCGGCCGCCTTCTCCCTCTCGCCCTGGCTGGTCTGGCCCACCCCGCTCGCGCTCTGCGCCGTCCTCGGCTTCGTCGCCTGGAAGGTGGCGCGGGCGCGCCGCGCGCCGCTGCAGCTCGGGTCGACGGCGCTGGTGGGGAGCCTGGGCGAGGCGCTCGCCGGCGTGGACGCCGGCGGCGGCGAGGTCTTCGTCCACGGGGAGTACTGGCGGGCCAGGAGCCGGAGCCCCATCGCGGCCGGCGCGCGGGTGCGCGTGGTCGCCGTGGAGGGGCTCACGGTGACCGTCGAGACGGCCGCGGCCGGCGAGGAGCGCTGAAGGACCCAACCACGCACGCATCACCCGGAGCCCGCCATGCCAGCCATCGGAGTCCTCGTCGCCGCCGCCGTGGTCGTCTTCTGGTTCCTCTCCGGCATCCGGATCGTCAACGAGTTCCAGCAGGGGGTGGTGCTGCGGCTGGGCCGCTTCGCCGGCGTCCGGACCGCCGGCCTCAAGTGGATCATCCCGATCGTGGACCGCATGACCATCATCGACATGCGGGTCACCGCCGAGCAGGTGCCGCCCCAGGACGTCATCACCCGCGACAACGTCAGCGTGAAGGTGAACGCGGTCATCTACTTCCGCGTCGTCAGCGCCGACCGAGCCTTCCTGCAGGTGGTCGACTTCCTCTTCGCGACGAGCCAGTTCGCCCAGACCACGCTCCGCTCCGTGCTCGGCCAGGCCGAGCTCGACGACCTGCTCGCGCAGCGCGACAAGATCAACCGCCAGCTCCAGGAGATCATCGACCGGCACACCGAGCCGTGGGGCGTGAAGGTGACCGCCGTCGAGGTGAAGCAGGTGGACCTGCCGGAGGAGATGCGCCGGGCCATGGCGCGCCAGGCCGAGGCCGAACGCGAGCGGCGCTCCAAGATCATCGCCGCCGAGGGCGAGCTGCAGGCGGCCGAGAAGCTCACCCAGGCCGCCGCCATCATCGCCACCGCGCCGGGCGCGCTCCAGCTCCGCTACCTGCAGACGCTCATCGAGATCAGCGCCGAGAAGAACTCCACCATCATCTTCCCGCTCCCCATCGACCTCGTGAAACCCTTCCTCGACGCCGCCGCCAGGGCGACCAGGTGACGGTCCGGGCGATCAGGCGGCGCACTCGCCGGCCTGCGTCTCCGGCCGGAACGGCTCGACGGCGCCGGGCTCGACGAAGTCGTCGGGCCGCGCCTCGGCCACGTCGAGCGACTCGAGCGGCGCGAGGACCGCCTTGGCCCGCTCGAGCGAGCGCGCGAAGAAGGGGCCCGCGGCCTCGCCGTCGCCGCGCTCGGCGAGGTAGAGCTCGGTGAGCCGGCGGACGGCCTCCGGGGCCCTTCGCGCCGGCACCTTGCCGGCGAGCCGGCCGAACGAGGCGGCGCCGTCCCCGACGTGGCCGCCGACCAGCACGAAGTACTGCGGCAGCGGCCGGTCGCCGAGGCGGCGCGCGCTGCCCTGCAGGCCGATGGCGGCGAGGTGGTGCTGGCTGCAGCCGTTGGGGCAGCCGGACATGGCGACCGGCAGCGGCGCCGCGAGCGTCGGCGCTCCGAGCCGCTCGCGGACGTCCGCCTCGACGAGGCGCGCCACGGCGCGGGTCCGCGTCACCGCGAGCCGGCACACCTCGGCGCCCGGGCAGGCCACCACGTCACCGGCGCTCCCGGCGCCGCTCCGCCCGAGCCCGGCCGCGGCGAGCCCGGCGTGCAGGGCGGGGACGTCGCCGGCGGGGACCCACCGGAAGAGCACGTGGCCGGCGCTGGAGAAGCGCACCGCGCCGTCGCCGTAGGCGGCCGCGAGGTCGGCGATGGCCTCGAGCTGGCCCGCCGTCACGTCGGACTGCGGCAGCGACGCGGTGACGACCGCGTACCCGGGCTGCCGCTGCGGGCGGACGTTGGTGGCGCGGAAGGCCTCGAGCTCCGCGGCCGTGGGCGCCTCGACGATCCGGAGCGGCGGCGGCTCGCCCGGCCCGCGGAGCGGCGAGGCGCGCACCCGCTCGGCGATGGCCGGCGGGGACGGCGCGGCCGGGCGCGGCGCGGAGGGCGCCGCCTCGACCGGCGGCCGCTGCGGATCGAACGGCAGCGGCGGGACGCCGGCCGCGCGGACGAGCGCGAGCTCGGCCCCCACGAGCCCGCGGAAGGCGTCGAAGCCGAGCGAGCGCACCAGGAACTTGAGCCGGTTGCGCGCCTTGTTCACGCGGTCGCCGCGCGCGTGGAACACGCGGACCAGCGCCTCGCCGAGCGCCAGGATCTCGCCGGCCGGCAGGAAGTCGAGGAGCGGCGTCCCCGACGTGCAGAGCGACGACGTCCCGCCGGCGACCGTGACCGCGAACCCGCGCTGCACCGTCCCGTCGAGCGTGCGGAGGCGGGCCCGGAAGCCGAGGTCCTGGATGGCCGTGGCGACGTGATCGGGCGCGCAGCCCTCGAACGCCACCTTGAACTTGCGCGGGAGCGAGTGGCCGAGCTGGTGGCGCAGGAAGTGGCGGGTGAAGGCCTCGGCGTAGGGCGTCACGTCGAAGACCTCGTCGGCGGCGACGCCGGCGAGCGCGCAGGCGACGACGTTGCGGACCGTGTTGCCGCCCGTCCCCGACGTGGTGATGCCGGCCGCCGCCAGCCGGTGCATGGCCGGCTCGAGATCCGCCGGCCGGACGAAGTTGAGCTGGAAGTTCTGGCGCGTGGTGACGTGGCCGAAGCCGCGCGACCACCGGCGCGCCGCGTCGGCGAGCGCGCGCAGCTGGTCGGCGGTGACGGCGCCCTGCGGGAGCTTGATCCGCAGCATGTGGACGCCGTCCTGGCGCTGGCCGTAGGCGCCGCGCGCCACGCGGTAGGCGCGCCAGGCGTCGGCGTCGATCTCCCCCCGCTCGAAGCGCCCGAGGGTGTCGACGAAGGCGGCGATCTCGGCGTCGTCCGCGAAGGACGCGCGGGCGCGGGCGTCGGTGGCCGGGGTGGTCATCGGATCTCCGTGGCGAGGGCGTGGCGATGGCGTCGGTGGCGGCGAGTCGGCGCGCCGCGACCGAGAGAGGCATCCTAGATGGCGGACGTTCATCCCGTCAAGCGGACGGCGGACGTGCGTCCGGCAAAGCGGAGGCGGTCGCGTCCGCCCTGGCCGCGGGCGCGGGCGCCTACGCGCCGCCGCCCGGGCTCGCCGCGTGCCCGAGCCGACCGGCGCGGACGGTCAGCTTCCAGGTGATGGCGCGGGCGGTGTCGCGCGGCCCCCACGCCGCCTCCAGGTCCGGCGCCACCAGCGCGATGGGATCGGCGCCGACCGACCTCAGGTAGGCGCTCGCCGCCGACCAGGTGCGGAGGTAGCCCAGGTACCGGTCGAGATCCCAGGTCTCCTGGATCGCCAGGTCCGGCGCCTCGAGCTCAGGCCAGGGGAACGGGAGCGTGCGGTAGCCGGCGTCGACGTGGGCCCGCTCCGGCGGCCAGTAGGGGCCCAGGATGGCGCGGTAGAGCCGGTCGACGACCGCGTCGACGGCGGGATCGACCCGGCAGAGACCGTAGGTGAAGGCCGCGAAGACCGCCCCCGGCCGCGCCAGGCGCGCCAGCTCCCGGTGCAGCCGCGCCTGGTCGAACCAGTGGAGCGCCTGCGCCGCCACGACCAGGTCGGCGCACGCGTCGGGCAGCCCCGTGGCCTCGGCCGGCGCCACCCGGTAGCTCACGCGCTCGTGCGGCTCGGCGTGGGCGATCTGCTCGGCGCTCGGGTCGAGGCCGACGACCTCCCGGAAGTGCTCCGCGAGCGCGACCGAGGCCTGCCCCGTGCCGCAGCCGAGGTCGACCGCCAGGTCGCGGCCGGGCGTCACGCCCGCCAGCCACTCGAAGAGGGCGGGCGGGTACCCCGGCCTGAAGGCCTGGTAGCCCCGGGAGACGCCGGAGAAGTGGTCCTTGAAGGTCGAAGCCATCGCCGCCTCCAAGCGAACCATAGGCCGCGGAGCGGCTTCCTGCCATGGGCCGGGTCGTGACGGGGACGTGAGGGCGAAGGTCCTGAACCGCGTGACGTCGTTGTTCGCGAAGGCCTCCGCGAGCTAGACACTACCATCCACCGGAGGACGGCCATGCTCATCCGCAACACCCTCGCCGCCCACGGCGCACCGCTCGACCCCGCCGACGCCGCGGCGCTCGGCCCGGCCGCGGCCGGCGAGGTCGAGCGCTTCCTGGCCCACCGGGACGGCCACGCGCCGACGCCGCTGCTGGCCCTGCCCGGCCTGGCCCGCCGGCTGGGCGTCGGCGCCATCCACGTGAAGGACGAGGGGCAGCGGCTCGGCCTCGGCAGCTTCAAGGCGCTGGGCGGCGCCTACGCCGTGGTCCGGCTGGTCCTCGAGGAGGCCGGCAGGCGGGGCCGGCCGGTGGACGTGGCCGCGTGGCGGAGCCCCGAGGTGGCGGCCGTCGCCGCGGGGATGACGGTGGCCTGCGCCACCGACGGCAACCACGGCCGCTCGGTCGCCCAGGGAGCGCAGCTCATTGGCGCGCGGTGCGTCATCTTCGTCCACGGCGGCGTCAGCGAGGGGCGCTGCCAGGCCATCGCGCGCCTCGGCGCCCGCATCGTCCGGGTGGCGGGGAGCTACGACGACTCGGTGGCCGAGGCGGAGCGGCAGGCCGCGGCGAACGGGTGGGTCGTCGTCTCGGACACCGCCTGGCCCGGCTACGAGCGGATCCCGCTCCTCGTCATGCAGGGCTACACCGCGCTGCTCGCCGAGGCGCTGCGCCAGCTCCCGGCGCCGCCCACCCACGCGTTCGTGCAGGCCGGCGTGGGCGGCATCGCGGCCGCCGTGGCCGCCCACCTCGCCGGGGTCCTCGGCGGCGAGCGGCCGTTCCTCACCGTGGTCGACCCGGCGCGCGCCGCCTGCCTCTTCGAGAGCGCCCGCACCGGACGCCCGGTCAAGCTGGCCCACGGCGCCCCCACGGTCATGGCGATGCTCGAGTGCTACGAGCCGTCGCTCGTGGCCTGGCGCATCCTGGAGCGGGCGGCCGACGCCTTCATGACGGTCGAGGAGGACGAGGCGATCGCCGCCATGAACCGGCTGGCCCGCCCCGAGCCCGGCGACCCCGCCATCGTCGCAGGCGAGAGCGGCGGCGTCGGGGTGGCGGCCCTGGCCCGGGTGGCCGGCGATCCGGCGCTGCGGGAAGCCGCCGGGCTCGGCCCCGACGCCAGGGTCTTCGTCATCAACACCGAGGGAGCGACCGATCCGGCCGTGTACCATCGGCTGGTGGGGCTCGCCCCCGACGACGTGGCGGCGCGGCCGCCCGGGAGGAGCTGAGATGCTCGACTGGAAGGCGCTCCACGATGAGATGATCGGGTGGCGGCACCACCTGCACGCGCACCCGGAGTTCGGCTTCGAGGAGGCCGGCACCGCCGCCTTCGTCGCCGCGAGGCTGCGCGCCTTCGGGCTCGACGAGGTGATCGAGCGGGTGGGCGGCACCGGGGTCGTCGGGACGCTGCGGAGGGGCTCGGGGAGGCGGGCCATCGCGCTGCGCGCCGACATGGACGCGCTCCGGATCGGCGAGCAGGGGACGCCGGCGTGGCGCTCCCGCACGCCCGGCGTCATGCACGCCTGCGGCCACGACGGCCACGTCGCCATGCTGCTCGGCGCCGCCAGGGCGCTCGCGGCGGAGGGCGGGTTCGACGGGACGGTGCGCTTCGTCTTCCAGCCGGCCGAGGAGTGGGGCAAGGGGGCCCTCGCCATGCTCGAGGACGGGCTCCTGGAGCGCTTCCCCTTCTCGGAGATCTACGGCCTCCACAACATGCCGGGCCTCCCGGCCGGGCAGCTCTCCACCCGCGCCGGCGCGGTCATGTCGGCCGAGGACAACTTCGAGATCGTGCTCACCGGACTCGGCGGTCACGCCTCGCGCCCCCAGGCCGGGCGCGAGACGCTCGTGGCCGGCTGCGCCCTGGTGCTCGACCTCCAGTCGATCGTGTCGCGCCGGCTCGACCCGGCCGACACGGCGGTGGTCTCGGTCACCGAGCTCACCACCGACGGCACCCGCAACGTGCTCCCGGGCACGACCTGGATCCGCGGGGACGCGCGCAGCTTCAGGCCCGAGGTGAGCGCCGACGTCGAGCGCCACCTGCGGGCCATCGCCCACGGAGTCGCCACCGCCTACGGCGTCACCGCCGAGGTGTCCTACACGCGCGAGTTCGTGCCGCTCCTGAACGACGCGGCCTGCGCCGACGAGGCGCTGGCGGCGGCGCGCGACGCCCTCGGCGCCGAGCGGGTGGCGGTGGCCGAGAAGCCCATCACCGCCTCGGAGGACTTCGCCCACTTCCTGGCCCGCGTGCCGGGCTGCTTCGCCTTCCTGGGCAACGGCGTCACGGCGCCGCCCCTTCACAACCCGGCCTACGACTTCGACGACGCCATCCTCCTCGACGGCGCGCGCGTCCACGCGGCCATCGTGCGGCGGAGGCTGGCGGGGTGAGGGCGCGGCGGCCCTACTTGGTGACCCGCTTCACGTAGCCGTCCTGCACGTAGAAGTAGGTGTCGGGCCCCACCAGCGTGTCGAAGTAGCCGTTGCCCGGGTAGGCGCCGGGCGGCCACTTCTTGTTCTGGACCATCGCCGACAGCTCGTAGGTGTCGGCCGTCGGGTAGGCCGACGCCGGGATGGCGATGGGGCTCGGCGGGTTGGGGCCGAGCGTGGCGGACGTGTAGGTATCCGCGCCGAAGAGGTGGTACACGAGGACCGAGGCGACGTTCCCGGAGTGCGCCCAGGCCACGCTGGTGATGGCCGGGTCGACGGTGAAGCCGCCCGGGGCGCGCAGGGTGTCGGAGTAGACGACGCCGGCGCCCATGTCGACCCTGACGGTGTAGTCCGTGCCCGGCACGTAGGTCGCGTCGCCCCACACGTTGACGCCGTTGTCGCCGTACTCCAGCCAGTAGTTGCCCGAGACGAACCCCGCCTTCAGCGGGACGTTCTTCCCGTTGACGGTGACGGTGGCGGTGTCGATGCCGACCCCGTTGGTCTTCACCGAGATGTCCCAGATGATCCCGGTGACGCCCTGGGCGACGTCGATCTCGCGAGTCAAGGAGACGCTGATCTGGGTGGCGGTCGGCGTCGGCGGCGTGGACGAGCCGCCCGAGCCTCCGCCTCCGCCGCAGGCGGTGAGCGCGATGGCCAACGAAGCCGCGAATCGGATCCTCACGATGTCTCTCCTCGGACCGAGCGCCGCGACGGGTTGATTTCGCCGCGGCCGGGCCCAATCGAATTGTCGCCTCGCCGACGAGTTGCCTGGGAGTGAATCCAGCCTCTCACCGGTGGGCAGGTCGGCCGTAAGCGACGCGGAGAATACCTCGGCGCGGGAGACGGAGCGCCGGAAGATTGACGCGACATCGGTCCGGTTGCGCAACGACGCGACAATCGCGCACGGGGACGATGTGGGCGAGGCACGGGGCAAGGGTTTCACCACGCACTTCGTCCCTTGCCCAGGGGATGTGGATGCGCAATTCGAGACCAATAGTTCACCCGGAAGGATGAGAGCGAGATTGCGCGGACTCGAGCGGCAGGACATCGACGGTGTCGCGATCGTCCCGAAGGCGCTGCGCGCGGAGGCGTCGCCATCGGTGGGCTCGGGGGCGCCGCTCTCGTCACCCAGCGACGGAGCACCGGGTGAAAGGACCGCCCGGACGCCAGGCGGTCATCGTCGACGATCGCGACGATCCGGTGGAGCGGGGGCCGAACGCATCCCGGGGACCGCCGCCTGCGCCCAGGCCGGTGAGACGATGACGCCTCGACGCCTACATTGGCGCTTGAATACACACCCGACTTCGGGAGACCTAGGGCGCCGTCTGTACCCTGAGCTGGGTACATGGAGGTGCCTTCATGATGGAGTTCGGTCTCCTCGTCGCCGCAGTCGCCGCCGCCGTCGCCGCTTCCGTTGCCGGCCTCTACCTCGTCCGCGGGATCAGCGCAGCCGTGCGCAAGAGCCGGCCTCGCGCCACCCTGCGGGCCGCCCCGACCGCGCGGCCGGCCGGCCAGGTCTCGACACCGTCCGCCCCGCCCGCCACAGGCGCGCCTGGCGCGACGCCCCGCGTCATCGTCGTCGGCGCCGGGTTCGCTGGCCTCGCCTGCGCTCGCGCCCTCGCCAAGGCGCCGGTGCGCGTCACCGTCGTCGACCGGCGCAACCACCACCTCTTCCAGCCCCTCCTCTACCAGGTGGCCACCGCCGGGCTGAACCCGGCCGACATCGCCACGCCCATCCGCCAGATCCTCCGGCGGCAGGAGAACGCCGACGTCCTCCTCGCCGACGTTCGCCGCGTGGACCTGGCGGGCCGGCGCCTCGAGCTCGACGGCGGCGACGCGCTCGCCTACGACCACCTCGTCCTCGCCACGGGCGCGACGCACGCCTACTTCGGCCACCCGGAGTGGGAGGCGGTGGCGCCCGGGCTCAAGACGGTCGAGGACGCGCTCGAGATCCGCCGGCGCATCCTGGTCGCCTTCGAGCGGGCCGAGCGGGAGACCGACGCCGCCCGGCAGCGCGCCTGGCTCACCTTCGTGGTGGTGGGCGGCGGGCCCACCGGCGTGGAGCTGGCCGGCGCGGTGGCCGAGATCGCGCGCCACACGCTGTCGAGCGAGTTCCGCCACATCGATCCGCACCGCGCCCGGGTCATCCTGCTGCACGCCGGCGAGCGCATCCTGCCGCCCTTCGCGCCCGCCTCCTCCCGCTCCGCCCAGCGGCAGCTGGAGCGGCTCGGCGTCAACGTGCACACCGGGATGCGCGTCACCGCCATCGACGCGGAGGGCGTGAGCATCGGCAAGGAGCGGCTCGAGGCGCGCACCGTGCTCTGGGCGGCCGGCGTGGCCGCGTCGCCGCTGGCGCGCGCGCTCGGCGCGCCGCTCGACACCGCCGGCCGGGTGCTGGTGACGCCCGCGCTCACGCTGCCGGGCCACCCCGAGGTGCACGTGGTCGGCGACGTCGCCGCGGTGCGCCTCCCGGGCGGCGGCTCGGTGCCCGGCGTCGCGCCGGCGGCCATCCAGCAGGGCGCCCACGCCGCGGGGAACGTGGTGCGGGCGCTGGCCCGCGAGCCGCACCGCCCGTTCCGCTACCGCGACAAGGGCATGATGGCCACCGTCGGCCGCGCCGCCGCGGTCACGGAGGCGAAGGGCTGGCGCTTCTCGGGCCTCGTCGCCTGGCTGGCCTGGCTCCTCATCCACGTCCTCTTCCTGGTCGGCTTCCGCAACCGCGTGGCCGTGCTGCTCCAGTGGGCCTGGCACTACGCCACCTTCGAGCGCGAGGCGCGGCTCATCACCGCCACCGCGGCCTTCCCCACCGAGGGCGCGCCCGACACGGCGCCGCCGCTGAAGCCGACGGGAACCTGAGGCGGCTCACGCCCGGGCCGGCGCGCGGGCCGTCATGCGGCCGCAGCGACCCGCCGCCACCCGAATTGGCGGCTCAGCCGACGTGCTCCTGGCGCTTCGAGTCGCGGTACTCCTTGGCGGCCATCGCCGCCAGGACGACGCCGGCCAGGGCGAGCAGGATGACGAGCGCCAGGAGCCCGAGCTCCGGAGGGCCCGCGCTGCCCGAGACGCTCGCGACGCCTTCGGCCGAGCCGCCGAGCTCCAGCAGGATGCCGCTGCCGGCGAGGGCCGCGACCGCTCCGAGCAGCAGCCAGAACGGATGACGGAGGGTGCTCATCGGGATCGCCATGGCGTCACCTCCGCGGCGCACGACGCTCCTCCGGGACGGGCCACTCGCCGCTGGTACTGGTCATATCCGGTCGGCGCGACCGGCGCCCGGCGAGCGCGCGGCAGCACGCGGTGTCCCTGGTGGGTGTCGAGGGGCCACCTACTGCTTGCTGAAGTAGCGGCTCCCGTCCAGCGTCGGCGTCCGGAGCGCCGGCGTGGAGCCGTCGTTCGTGCCGCGGTGGTCGCCCATGTACATCCGGTGCGGGGTCGCCGCGGCGTTGACGCAGGCGATGGTGTAGTCGGTCACGCCGGCGACCGTGAGATCGATCTCGGTCGCGGTGACGGCGGCGCCCTCGAGGGTGGCGGGCACGGCCGCGCCGATCACCGCCCGCCTCCGGCGAGACCGCCGCGACGTGGCGCCCTCGGGAGCCCCTCGACGGCCGGCCCCCGGGTGCGTCTGCGGCCGCGGGCCGCAGGCCCCGACGGCGCACCCGAATCGCCTCCCTCCGCACCCGCAGGGCGCAGGCGTGCCGCAGCACGAGCGCGTGCCCGAGGCCGCGCCAGGTGCGTGGTCTCCTCGAGGAGGAGCCCACCCGCGCGTGCGGCCCGCCCGCTTCCGGTCTTCACCCGAGCGGAATTCACCCGATTGAACGGGAGCACGCCCGACGGCACCTTCGTGTCGCCGAGGCCCGCGGATGGGCCCGTGCGAAGGAGGACGAACGATGAGAGCCAAGCGTTGGATGCCGAAGGCGAGGATCGTGGTGGCATTGCTGGTCTGCGGGCTGCTCCCCGGCACGACCCGCGCGCAGCTTCTCGGTGTTGGTGCCGGAATCGGCGCCGCTGGCACGATGATGGTGGCCGGCGAGACGTCGCTGGTGGGCGCCACCGCCGTCACCTCGGGGACGGCCGTGGCGGCGGGCACCGTCCTCGCCGCCGGCAGCATCCTCGCCGCCGGGAGCGTGGTCGACGACGAGGTGATCGTGACCCCGAGGATGCTCACGACCGCCAGGGCGGTGACGCGGACCTCGGTCATCGCCGCCGGCAGCACGCTCGCCGCCGGCAGCAGCCTGGCCGCCGGGACTGCGCTGGCGGCGGGCACGTCGTTCGCCGCCGGGACGACGCTGGCGGCCGGGAGCACGCTGGCGGCTGGCTCGACGCTGGCCGCCGGCACCAGCATCGCCGGCGCCACGGTGCTGGGCGTCGGGAGCGCGCTGACGGCGGGGAGCCACGTGGCCGGCGGGAGCGTCGTGAACGCTGCCTCGGTGGGCGCCGGGGTGTCCCTCGCCAGCGCCGAGACGGTGTCGAGCAGCACCAGCCTGGCGAGCGGCAGCTCCTTCGCGGCCGGCAGCTCGCTCGCGGCGGGCACCGTCCTCGCATCCGGGACCAGCGTGGCCGGCGCCACGGCCGTCACCGGCGCGAGCCAGGTCGCGAGCACCACGGTGCTGGCGATGGGCACCACCCTCGCGGCAGGCAGCGTGGTGGCGGCCGGCAGCGTCATCGACGGTGCCGCCGTCGCCTCGGCCACCACGCTCGCCTCGGCCACCACGGTGAGCGGCGCGTCGATGCTCGCCTCCGGCAGCTCGCTCGCAGCCGGCAGCTCGCTGGCGGCCGGGACGGCCGTGCTCTGACCTGGCCCGCGCCGTGACCCGGAGAGCCGGCCCGACGCGGCCGGCTCTCCCCCGCGCGGCCGGCGCCCCGCCCGGGCGCCCCTCCGGGAGCGTACGCGCCGCCTCGCGCGCGGGTCCTAAGGGATTCACCCGATTGCCGGCGGCCCGTCGCGGCCGGTAGGTCCATGCGAGCGCAGCGCGGGCGTCCCGCGCGCGAGACCGGAGGTTCGTCGAATGGCACACACGGCTCAGGCGATCCTGAAGAGCCGAGCGGTCGCGCCCGTGCCCGGCCCACGCACCGCGGGCTCGGCCGACCTCCCGACACCGGCCGCGGCGCTCCTGCGCGAGCTGGTGGCCCACCTGCGCCAGCACCGCTCCGCGCTGCGAGCGGAGTGGGCTCGGCGGATCGGCGCGGCGGGGCTCTTCACGGCCATGACCCGCGACGAGATCTTCGCCGAGGCCACCTCGGTCTACGACAACTACGTCGAGGCGCTGGAGACCGGGACGCTCGAGGCGCTCCAAGGGTACTCCCGCGAGCTCTCCGAGCGGATCATCCCGCGGGGCGTCGAGACCGACGAGGTGATCGGCAGCGTCCTCCTCCTGCGCGACGTGCTGGCGCGGTCCCTGTTCGCCCGTTACCAGGCACAGCCCGCCAAGCTCGACCGCGTCCTGGACGCCTACGAGCCGGCCGCGAACCGCATCGCCATCACCGTGGCCGTCGGCTTCGTGCAGGAGCGCGAGCGCGTGATCCGCCAGCAGCAGGAGGCGATCCGGGCGCTCTCCGAGACCGTGACCGCCGCGGCGCCGCTGAGCTCGCGGGAGCGCCAGGTGCTGCAGCTGGTCGGCGAGGGCAAGTCCACCAAGCAGGCCGCCGCCGTGCTCGGCATCAGCGTGAAGACGGCGGAGTCCCACCGCTCGAGGCTCATGCGAAAGCTGGACGTCCACGAGACGGCGAGCCTGGTCCGACACGCCATCCGTCGCGGGCTGGTGCAGCCGTGAGCCCGGCCCGGGTCGCCGGATCGAGCGGTCGAGCGCCACCTCGACGTCGGGACTGGAGGCGGCCGACCCGCGTGCGGGTAGCGCCGCCCTCGAGCAGGCGGGTGAGCGAAATCAGGTGGCCGCCGACGGCGTCCCCGTCCCCGCGGCCGCGGCCTGGCCCGTGGGGCCGGGGCGCTCCGGGCGGCCCAGGTCCCGCAGCCAGTGTACGTTGGCGTGCAGCGCCTCCAGGAACGTGCCCCAGGCGCGGTACGGGACGCCGTGGCGCTGGCAGCAGCTCTCCACGATGGGTGCGATGGCCGCGTAGTGGACGTGACTCACCCTCGGGAAGAGGTGGTGGACGACCTGGAAGTTGAGGCCGCCCAGGTACCAGGCGCAGAGCCGGCTGCCGCGGGCGAAGTCCACCGTGGTGGTCACCTGGTGGGTGGCCCAGTCGGTCGGCAGGGCCCCGTCCGCGGCGGCGTGGAAGCGGACGGTGGCCAGCGTCACGCCGAGGGTGCCCACGGCCAGGAGCCCGAGCGGCAGCACCTCGGTCCAGGGATGGAGCCAGAGCGGCACCACCAGCGCCCATCCGACGAAGAGCAGCTTGCCGAGGAGGAGGATCGCCACCGAGCCCGGCGATGGGCGCGGCAGGGGGCTGCCGCCGACGCGGCCGGTCAGGAGGTCGCGGAAGTCGTCGATGAGGAACCAGCGGAGCGGGAAGAGCGCGTAGAGCAGCCAGACGTAGCGATGCTGCAGCCGGTGGAGGCGGCGGCGCGGCTGGGCAGGGGCCAGGCGGAGCAGCCCGCCCGACTCGAGGTCCTCGTCGAGGCCGAGCACGTGGTGTAGCCGTGGTGGAGCACGTTGTGCTTCTGGCGCCAGATCACCGAGCTGCCGCCGATGAGGTCGGAGGAGAAGGCGAGCAGCCGGTTCAAGCCGTGGCGCTTGGTGGAGGCGCCGTGGTTGGCGTCGTGCATCACGTCGAAGCCCAGACCGGCCCAGGCGAGGCCGAGTGAGACCGCCAGCGGCACCGCCAGCCACCAGGGCGGGTGGCACAGGACCAGGCCGACCCAGGAGGCGACGAACCAGGCGAGCAGCACCGACCCCTTGACCGCCAGCCGCCAGCCGCCGCGCGGGGAGCGGCCGGTGGTGAAGAAGTAGTCGTCCACGCGGCTCCTCACCTCGGCGTGGAACGGACCCGGAGGAAGGAAGGTGACCCTGGGTGCGGCGACGGCGGTGGGCATGGCGCGCTCCGGACCGACGGTGGGGCCGGAGTGTCCGGGGCCAGGCGGGTCGATGGCGGAGCATGGGCGCCCGGGTCACCATGAGGTCACCGACGCTGCGCCGGCCCTCAGCGGGCGCCCGCTGCGGCGCACGTCGCGACGTCGACGGCCTAGCGCACTCCCCTACCCGTCGGCGGCCCCGACGCCCTGAACGAGGCAGAGGGCCTGCGGCGCCAGCGCGGGCTCCACGGCCGTGGGCACCCGCAGCGCGTCCGCGCCGTCCTCCAGCTCATCGGCGCAGGCCAGCAGTGCCCTGGCCATGGGGCGGAGCCGCCAGTGATTCCACCAGCGAGCCCCCTCGAGGAGCCGGAAGGCCGCCAGGCGTGCCATGCAGGCCGAGAGTCGCGTCCCCATGTCCTGTCCAGCGGCGAAGCTGACCTCGTCCCGAGTCGTCACGGCGGCCACCTCGAACGGGATTTAGTGCCATGCGCCGCGGCCTGCCAGAGTTCCGCTCCGCGACGAGCTGCACCCTGGAGCCAGACGGGGAGGGTCCTATCCACCGGGCGGCCGCCGTCGTACAAGAGTGGTTCCGATGGCTTGGTCGGGGCCAGCGCTGGCGCCGCCCCCGAGCATTCGCCACCGGCGCCTGCCGTCGCGCCGGTCGCGGCGCCCCTCCTCGACTGGAGCGGCGCCCACGTCCCCGGAGGCGGGCCGATGGCCCGCGCCGCGATTCCACCGCGGCCCTCCGCTCACCATGGGATGGCCGCCAAGCCATGAGGAGCGTTCCGTGAACGATGACTTCCGCGAGCTGAAGGCCAGGGTTCGCCGCCTGCACGAGGTCCTGGAGACCCGCGGCGTCGGCCACATGGCGTTCGCCCAGGCGGTGAGCGCAGTGGCCCGCGCGACCCGCGACGGCGACCGCACCCGCACCCCGCCGCCCGAGCTGCTGGGGCTCCTCGAGAAGGCCGAGCAGCTGGGACGGGCGCTGGAGCCGGGGTGATCGAGTCGACCTCCCCGGGGAGCCGATGACGCCGCCGCCCGCCACCGACGCCGAGGCCCTGGGTGTCTTCGCCGACGAGGTGGCCGCTGCCTCCCAGGCGCTGCTGGACCGGGCCACCACCGCGCAGGGGCGACGCCCGGGTGGCGCCGCCGGGCGCCGCCCGGTGGGCCAGGACGGCCCGTGACGCCGCCCGTCATCACGGTGGTCGTCGGCAAGCACCGGGTCGACATCGAGCGGCTGGAGAAGCTGCGCTGGCGCGTCTCGGTGGATGGCCGGCGCTTCGCCATCTTCTGCAGCGAGAGCCGTGCCCGGGCGGCCGGGCGGCGCGAGGCGCGGCGGCTCGACTACCCGCAGTAGCGCCCGACGGGCCCGATCGAAACCTCGGGCCGGGACCAGGGCCAGGAACGTGAGCCACCGTCGCCGTCGGGCTGGCGAACCGGCGAGGGCGCCAGGTGGCGCCAGTCGCTTCGGCCGCGTGAAGAGGGCACGGTCGACGTGGCGGCTGCCGGCTTCGAAGCGGCACACCACTTGACAGGCGACTGGCCATCATGACAAGTCACTTGTCATGTCGATCCCACTCGAGGAGCTGCTCGACCAGGTGAGGCTGCTGTGGCACGTCGCCGTCCAGGCCGGGGAGCGGCTGCACCAGGGCGAGGCCGTCACCCTGGGCGGGCGCGCGGTCCTGGAGTTCCTGGAGGCGAACGGCCCCACCACGGTCCCGGAGGTGGCGCGGCGCCGCCACGTCACCCGGCAGCACATCCAGGCGCTCGTGAACGTGCTCCTCGACCTCGGGCTCGTCGCGCTCGACGTCAACCCGGCGCACCGCCGTTCGGCGCTCGTCCGGCTCACGGCGGAGGGCGAGCGGGCCATCGCCCGCATGAGGAAGCGCGAGCGTCGCCTCCTCGAGGGGCTGGCGGTGCGCGCGTCGCAGGAGGAGCTGAGGCGGGCCGCGGCGGTGCTGGCCGAGGTCCGCGGCGCCCTGGGAGGCAGGCCATGAGCGCGCTGTGGAACGGCGTCGTCCGGCAGTTCGGCAACCCCAGCGGCCCCCTCGGCGTGCTGGCTGGGCTCGTCATGCGGCTGCGGAGCTCGAACCGCGTGCGCAACCTGCGGACGGTGGAGCTCCTCGGGATCCAGCCCGCCGATCGCGTGCTCGAGGTGGGCTTCGGGCCCGGGCTCGCCCTGGCGCGCGCCGCCGAGCTCGCCTCCGCCGGGAAGGTGGTGGGGCTCGACCACTCGGAGCTGATGCTGAGGACGGCGACGCGGCGAAACGCCGAGGCGATCGGGGCCGGCCGGGTGGAGCTGCTGCTCGGCTCGGCGGACGCCCTGCCGCGCTTCGACCAGCCGTTCGACAAGGTGTTCGCGGTGAACGTCTACATGTTCTGGGACGACCCGGCCTCGACGCTCGCCAGCCTTCGCCGCATCATGAGCCCCGGCGGCGTCCTCGCGCTCACCCTGCAGCCGAGGCGCCCGGGAGCGACCGCGGCCGACACCCGGGCCGCCGCCGAGCGGATGACGGCCTCGCTCCAGGCAGCGGGCTTCGCCGACGTGCGGACGGAGTTCGTGGAGGTGTCCCCGGTGATCGCGGCCTGCGTGCTGGGGCGGGCGCCGCGCTGCGCCTGACGCCCCCCTCGCCATCGGCCCTCGCCGGTGACATCCTGCTGCAGGACTGTCCGCTCGATCCCCGGAGCACACCTGATGCACCTCCTCTCCCCGGCCCAGCTGGTCGGGTACGTCGCCCTCGTCCTCGGGGTCGGCGGCTTCCTCCAGCGCGACGACCGCCGCCTGAAGCTCCTCGTCGCGGCGGAGTCCGCCGTCTACGTGCTCCACTTCGCCCTGCTCGGTCGGCCGCCGGCGGCATCGAGCGCGGCGGTCTCCGCCGTCCGGACGCTGCTCTCGGCCTGGTTCCGCTCCGCCTGGCTGGCCGCCGCGGCGGTGGCCCTGAACGTCGCCCTCGCGCTGGCGCTCTCGACCCGCGGGACCGGCTGGATCCCGGTGGTGGGCTCCTGCCTCGGCGCCATCGCGGTGTTCACGATGGAGGGCGTCCCCATGCGGCTGACGCTCCTGGTCAGCACCGCCTGCTGGCTCACCAACAACGTCCTCAGCAGGTCGGTGGGGGGCACCGTGCTCGAGGCGCTCATCGCGGCCGCCAGCATCTCCACGATCGTCCGGATGTCGCTCGCCCCGGCCGAGACGCGGAGCGCGGCCCAGCGGATCGACGGCGCCGCACCGTAGCCACAAACGATTGCGTCGAAATCCTCGGCTGGGCGCTTGACGCGTGCGCGCCCGGAATGCGACGGTTCCCGGCTCCGACGCCATCGCCGCCGGCGAGGCATACGGGTCCACTCCGATCTCGAGGCAGCAGCGTCGTCGCCGTCCGCGGCGCGGCGCCAGCCGGACCGTTCGCCGGGAGGGCAGCCATGAACGTTCTCGTCCTGAACTGCGGGAGCTCGTCCGCGAAGTTCGCCGTCATCGACTCGAGCACCGGGCGCGAGCTCGTCTCGGGCGTCGCGCAGCGCCTCGGCTCTCCGCACGCCACCCTGGACTACAAGGCCGACGACTGGAAGGAGTCGCGCCTGCTGCACGGCGCGGAGCACGAGGCCGCGCTCCGCGTCGTGGTCGAGCTCATGAACGAGCTCGGAATCGCCGAGACCATCGCGGCGATCGGCCACCGCGTCGTCCACGGCGGCGCGAAGTTCTCGGGGTCGATGCCGATCACGCCCGAGGTCGTGGCCAAGATCGAGGAGTGCATCCCGCTGGGCCCCCTCCACAACCCCGCCAACCTGCTCGGCATCCGGATCTCGACGGAGCTGTTCCCGCACCTGCCGCAGGTCGCGGTGTTCGACACGGCGTTCCACCAGACGATGCCGCCCCGCGCGTACCTCTACGCCGTGCCGTACGAGTGGTTCGCGAAGCACGAGGTGCGCCGCTACGGGTTCCACGGCACCAGCCACCGCTTCGTGGCGCAGCAGTCGGTGAAGCAGCTCGGCCTCGACCCGGAGGATCACGCCATCGTCACCACGCACCTCGGCAACGGGTGCTCGCTCGCCGCCGTCCGGAACGGGCACAGCATGGACACGACGATGGGGCTGACGCCCGTGGACGGCGTGGTGATGGGGACGCGGAGCGGCTCGATCGACCCGTCGATCATCGCGCACATGAAGCACGCGCTGAACTGCTCGGCGCACGACGTCATGGACGCGCTCAACAAGCGCTCCGGCCTGCTCGGCATCTCGGGCGTCTCGAACGACATGCGCACGGTGCAGGAGGCCGCGGAGAACGGCCACGAGCGCGCCGCGCTCGCGATCGAGAAGTTCTGCTACTCGGTGGCGAAGGCCGCCGCGGGGATGATCGTGTCCCTGGGGCGCGTCGACGCGCTGGTGTTCACGGGCGGCATCGGCGAGAACGCCGTGAAGGTCCGCGCGCAGATCGTGGACCTGCTCGGCTTCGCGGGCTTCGCCCTCGACCCGCACGCGAACGAGAACCACGGGAAGGCGCTGCGCGGCCGGATCACGCGCAGCACGAGCCCGATGGCGGCGGTCGTGCGAACCAACGAGGAGTACATGATCGCCATGGACGCCGCCGCCATCGTGGGCGGCGCGTCCGCCGCCTCCGGCCCCGAGCAGCGGCTCGATCGCGCCGCCACCGCCTGACGGAGGCTCCGCATGCCCCACACCATCGTCGTCGCGCCCGCGGGGCGCCAGGTCGGCCTCACCACCGTGTGCCTCGGCCTCGTCCGGGCGTTCGACCGCCTCGGGGTACGCGTCGCGTTCGCCAAGCCCATCGCCGCCCGCGGCGAGGATCGCGTCTCGGCGCTGATGACGCTCGGCGCCCAGGTCTCGCCTCCCGAGCCCATCTCGCGCCACGAGGCCGACGACCTGCTCGCGAGGGGCGACGATCAGACGCTGATGGAGCGCGTGGTGGCGCTGTGCGCCCGCGCGGCGGAGGGCGCCGACGTCCTCGTCGTCGCGGGCATGTGGCCCGAGCCGGGGATGGTGCACAGCACCCGCGTGAACGCCCTGATGCTGAAGGCGCTGGACGCGGAGCTCGTCCTCGTCGGCTCCCCGCGCGACGAGACGCCCTCGGAGCTCGCGAACGCCATGGCGATCGCGGCGCGCGGCCTCGGCGGGTTCGCGGACGGTGGGCCCGTCAGCTGCGTCCTCAACCGCGTCGCGCGGCGCGCGGCGGCGGTCCACGCGGGCGAGTCCCGCTCGATCTGGATGGAGGCCGGCGAGGACGAGGAGTTGACGCCGGAGGACCTCCAGACCTACACGGCGGCGCTCGAGGCGGAGCGGCTGCGGCCCATCGCGATCGTCCCGTCGCGGGGCGACCTGGCGTCGCCGCGCGTGAAGGACCTCGCGGACGCGCTCGGGGCGAGGGTGCTGCGCGCGGGAGACTACGACCGCCGGCGGATCCGCCACGTCGCGCTGTGCGCCATGGCCGTGCCGGGCTCGATCAAGGTGTTCCGCCCCGGCGCGCTCGTCATCACGCCCGGGGATCGCAGCGACATCCTCGTCGCCGCGTCGCTCGCGGTGCTGAACGGGATGCCGCTCGCCGGCCTCCTGCTCACCGGCGGCGTCGAGCCCGAGGCGCACGTGTTCGCCATGTGCGAGTCGGCGCTCCGCACGGGCCTGCCGGTCCTCGCCGTGAACGAGGGCAGCTACGCCGCGGCGAACGCGGTGGCGAGCATGAACCTGCAGATCCCGCCCGACGACGCCGTTCGCGTGGAGCGCGTCATGACCGCGGTCGCCGACCGCGTCGACGCCCGCTGGACCAAGGCGGTCGCGGCGGTGACGCGCGCGCCCCGCCTCTCCCCGCCGGCGTTCCGCCACCGCCTCGTCGAGACGGCGCGCGCCGCCGGCAAGCGCATCGTGCTGCCCGAGGGCGCCGAGCCGCGGACCGTGATCGCCGCCTCGATCGTGGCGGAGCGCGGCATCGCCCGGTGCGTGCTCCTCGGCAGCCCGGACGAGATCCACGACGTCGCGCGCAAGCAGGGCGTGACGCTGCCCGAGTCGATCGAGATCGTGGACGTGGCGAAGGTCGCGCCGCGCTACGTCGAGCCGCTCGTCGAGCGCCGGAAGGCCAAGGGGATGACGCCGGACCAGGCCGCCCTGGAGCTCTCCGATCCGATCATGCTCGGGACGATGATGATGGCGCTGGACGAGGTCGACGGCGTCGTCTCGGGCGCGCTCCACACGACCGCGCACACCATCCGCCCCGCCCTGCAGCTCATCAAGACGGCGCCGGGCTGCGATCTCGTCTCGAGCGTCTTCTTCATGTGCCTGCCCGAGCAGGTGCTCGTCTTCGGCGACTGCGCGGTCAACCCGAACCCGACCGCCGAGCAGCTCGCGGACATCGCCATCCAGAGCGCCGACTCGGCGAGGGCGTTCGGCATCGAGCCGCGCGTCGCGATGCTGTCCTACTCCACCGGCACGAGCGGCTCGGGCCAGGACGTCGAGAAGGTGAAGCGCGCGACCGAGCTGGCTCGCAGCCAGCGCCCCGAGCTCGCCATCGACGGGCCGCTGCAGTACGACGCCGCGGTCATGCCGGACGTGGCGCGCCAGAAGGCGCCGAAGTCGAGCGTGGCGGGCCAGGCGACGGTCCTCGTCTTCCCCGACCTCAACACCGGCAACGTCACCTACAAGGCGGTCCAGCGGAGCGCGAACGTCGTCAGCATCGGACCGATGCTCCAGGGGCTCGCGAAGCCGGTGAACGATCTGAGCCGCGGTTGCCTCGTCGAGGACATCGTCTTCACCGTCGCGCTCACCGCGATCCAGGCCCAGCAGGCGGAGCGCCGGCGCGCCGCGAAGCGAGCGGCCGCTCACGCGTCGACGGCGGAGTCGAGCGCGCCATGACGAGCTGAGCACCGGCGCCACGCGCTCGAGGTTCCGCGCCGGCTCGCGCTAGTCCGGCGCCCGCTCCAGGATCTCGATCGTCCCGTGCGTCCCGTCGACGCGAACCAGGTCGCCGTCCCGCAGCCTCGCGACGGCTTCCTCCACGTTCGACACGCAGGGGAGCCCGTATTCGCGCGCCACCGTCGCGGCGTGGCTCATGACCCCGCCGATCTCCACCACCACGCCGGCGGCGCGCGCGAAGAGTGGCGTCCAGCCGGGATCGGTCGCGGGCGCGACGAGGATCCCGCCCCGCGCCATCTTCGCCTCGTCGTGCGGCGCGCGCAGCACGCAGGCGCGCCCCTCCACCTCGCCCGGGCTCACCGCCGTGCCGCGCAGGAGCGTCTCGGAGTGGGCCGACGACGGCCCCCGGCGGAGGAAGGCCGCCACCCCCTCGCTCGTGAAGCGGTTGGGGACCTCGATCCACCGCCAGGCAGCGACCCGAGCGCGCTGGCGCGCCACGGCAGCGCGGGCGTCGAACGCCGGATCGCCGAGCGATCGCTCCAGCTCGTCGAGCGTGAGGTGGAACATCTCGTCCACCGCGTCGAGCCGGCCGCGCTCGACGAGCCGGCGGCCCAGCTCCAGGAGATCGCGGCGCGCGAGCGCCCAGTCCCGCATCCACTCGAAGCGGATCTCCTCGCGCAGGCACATGAGGCGCGACAGCGCGCGCGCCGGGCCGCGCGCGCGGAGAACGGCGAGGCGGCCGCAGCGCTCGCGTACCTCGCGCCAGCCCGCCTCGGCGTCGGCGCGCCGCCGTGCCCGCCGCAGCTCGATGGGCTCGGGTGGCTCCCCGGCGAGGACGAGCGGGCTCAGCGCGCCCGCCAGCAACGACAGGTCCTCGCTCGTGCGAGGGAGCGAGAGGTCCGACTCGTAGGGACAGCGGTGGCCGTACGACTCGAGCCAGGCCGCCACCCGCGACCAGAGCTCCGGGGGCAGGACCCGAATCCAGTGGCTCCGTGCCGAGAGGTCGGCCCCCGCCTCGCGGAAGAGCGCGGCCGCCCCCTCCCAGCCGCGCAACGCCCGAGCCAGCTCGATCAGCTCCTCGAGCTGCCGCGTGCTCACCGAGACCTGCTCGGGATCGACGAGCCGGGCGAGGAGCGCCGCGGGGGCGGGATGGCGCGCCAGGACCGCCGCCCCCATCGACACCGCCTGGTTGAAGGGGGTGACGGCGCGCATGACGGCATCGAGGATCTCCTCGAGCTCGGCTCCCGTGGCGCGTCGCACCCGGGCGACGATCTCCGAGTCGGCGAGCCGCTCCGGCGGGGCGGCCGCCCGCGCCTCCCTGCGCCCGCGGCGCTCCGCCAGCACCCTGTGCACCTTCTTCTCCGCGCCGGCGCCGAAGCGGATCATCCGGAAGACGACGTCGAGCCGGCGCAGGAGCTTGCGCCAATCGGTCTGGACGAACGCGTTGCCGCCGGTCCCCGCCCCGCCCTGGAGCACCTGCATCCACTCGCGCGAGACCCCCAGCTCATCGGCCAGCGCGCAGAACATCCGCTCGTTGGCGACCGCTCTCCCCGCCACGACCGCCAGGACCGGCACGCCATCCGGCAGGGGGACGCCCAGCTCCCGGTGGATCCTGTGCATGTACGAGCCGAAGGCGTCGAAGATGGCCGAGGCGCCCAGCGCGTTCGCGATCTCGGGGATCAGCTCGCGGATGTTGGTCCGCGTCCAGGTCTCTCCCGGCGGCAGCGTCGCCTCGAGCGGCCGCGTCTGCGGGCGCGCCTGGAGGAACGCGATCCTCCCGCCCTGAGCTGCCCACTCGACGTCGAGCGCCATCCCGCGAGCACGCTCCAGCACGGCGACGCCCCGCGCGAGCTCGAGCGCGACCGCCTCCGGCAGCTCCGGCCGGTCGCCGGCGAGCGCGAGCCGCACCGTCCCCGTCCGCGACGGCCGGACGGCGAACGGCTGCTTTCGCGGCCAGCGGCGCGTCACGCGGAACGTGCCGCCCTCTCGCACGAGCTCGATCTGCTCCGGCGTGGCATCCCCGTTCACGGCCGCTTCGCCGAGCCCCTCGACCGCCTCGATCAGGACGCCATCCCCTTTCCCGAAGGCGACCCCCGACCACTCCGCGTCCACCATCTCCTGCACGACCACGGTGCAGGGCCCGTCCGGCGCGGGGAGGCCGCGCTGGGTGCGATAGGCGATCGCACGTTCGGCGAGCGGCGAAGCGGCGACTCGGGCGATCGCGTCGCCGAGCCGCGCTATCGGTACCGCCAACTCCGTCTCGTGCACGCCCGCGAAGCTGTGCCGTCCGCCGTCCTCTCCCGCCGCGGAGCTGCGCACGGCCACACGCTCGATCCCCCGCGCGGCGAGCGTTTCGGCGAGCGACGACGGCTCGTCGATCATCGCGCCGGGGAGGACCGCCCAGGCCGGAGGCACGGGGAGACCCGCCCGGGCGATCTCGAGGAGCCCCTCCGCCTTTCCGCCGGCCGACGGCGGCAGCGTCGCCGCCCCCTCGATCGGGAACACCAGCCTCTTCCCATCCATGTCAGCGATCCTCCTTGCGGGGCCCGGAGACGGCGCGCAGCCCTGCGGCACAGAAGGCGACGTACTCCTCGGCCATCAGCTCGACGTCGAGGGCCGCTGGCGATGGCAATCGCTTGCGCGCCGACTGCGCCACCACGTCCCACCAGGAGGCGAAGAACGTCTGGATGCCGATGACCATGTACAGCCGGAAGAAGAGGCGCGCCGGGTCGATCGGCCCATCGATGCGCTTCGCCAGGGCCTCGCCGAGCCGCCGGATCGACGCGCGCAGGACGTCGCGCCCCAGCTCCCGGATCGCCGGGTTTGCGGAGAAGCCGAGCTGCCCGAGGAGCTTCCCCAGCCGGGGATGGCCGCCGACCGTGCGCGCAGCCGGCGCGAAGTAGGCCCGCAGGACGTCCTCGATCGTCGCCCCGCTCCCGCGCGCGTCGACCTCCTCGATGCCCCGGATCTGCTCCTCCGCGAGCGGAGCCACGCGGGTCCTCAGGAGCTCCCGGATCAGCCCCTCGCGGTTTCCGAAGTGGTAGTTCGCCAGCGCGCCGTTGACCCCGGCCTCCCGAAGGACGGCGCGCACCGACACCGCGTCGACGCCGCGCTCGGCGAAGAGTCGCTCGGCGGCCTCGAGGATCCGGGTTCGGGTGTCCTCGGGGATCTCGCGCCGACGTGGCGGTCGCCTCGAGGTGGATCGGGACGTCTTGAGCATGTGCTTGAACGACTTAAGCGATTGCTTTACTTGCGTCAAGCACGCGCTCCTGGCGCCTGCCTCGAGGGCGCTCCCTGCGCCCGGCCGACGCCTCGGCCTCGCGCACTAGGCGATGGACTCAAGAAGCACCTTGACGTCCCCCGGTGACAGCGCCTTCCCGGTGGACACCACTCGCCCGTCCACCACCAGGGCCGGCGTCGACATGACCTTGAGCTTCATGATCTCCCGGGGGTCCTCGACCTTCTCGACGTTCACATCGAGGCCGAGCTCTGCCACGGCTACCACCGCGCTGGCGGTGAGCTGCTTGCACTTGACGCAGCCCGTCCCGAGCACCTGGATTCTCATGGTACGCATTCTCCTCACAGCACTGCGTTGAACAGCCAGCCCACCAGCAGGATGCCGGTGGCGACCACGCCCACGAAGGCCGCGATGAGCGGAGGGCGCAACACCTTGCGGAGGATGACCACCTCGGGCAGCGACAGCCCGATGACCGACATCATGAAGGCCAGCACCGTGCCGAGCGCCGCCCCCTTGCCCAGCAGCGCCTCCACCACCGGGATGATGCCGGCGGCGTTGGAGTACATCGGCACACCGACGAGCACCGCGACCGGCACCGACCACCACGCCGACTTGCCCATGAAGGTGGCGAGCAGCCCCTCCGGCACGAAGCCGTGGATGCCGGCGCCGACGGCGATGCCGGCCAGGACCCAGGGCCAGACCTTGCCGACGACCTCCCGGACCGCCCCCAGCCCCTTCTCGACGCGGCCGACGAAGCCGAGCTGCTGCGCCTCGAAGCCGGCCGCGGCCTGCATCGACTCGTAGACCCAGGGCTCGACGAAACGCTCCAGCCCCAGGCGGCCCAGGATGAAGCCGGAGAGGATGGCGATGATGAGGCCGGTCGCGAGATAGAGCGCCGCCACCTTCCAGCCGAAGACGCCGAAGAGGAGGACGAGCGCGATCTCGTTCACCATGGGAGCCGCGATGAGGAAGGAGAGCGTCACGCCGAGCGGGACGCCCACCTCGACGAACCCGAGGAAGAGCGGGACCGCGGAGCACGAGCAGAAGGGCGTCACGACACCGAGCAGGGCCGCCAGCACGTTGCCCACCGACTCGCGCCTGCCGGCCAGGATGGCGCGGGTCCGCTCGGCCGTGAAGGACGAGCGGGCGATGCCGACCAGGAAGACGATGAGGACCAGGAGCAGCAGCACCTTCGGCGCGTCGTAGAGGAAGAAGACCACGCTCTCGCCGAGGCGGGAGCCGCGGGCAAGGCCGAACACGGAGAAGCCGAGCCACTCGGAGAGCGGCTGGATGGACAGATAGGTCGCGGTCCAGGCCGTGAGGCCGAGGGCGAGGAGGAGGGCCATCGCCAGGGTCCGGGACCTGGGTGGCTCGCCGGGCTTCAGGCCGTTCCACTGACTGGCGCAGCATGCGCCGGCCTTCACGTCGGTCTCGATCACGGGGAAGCTCCTATGTCCGGCTTTCGTGCTTCGGTCTCGGCAAGTCGCCGCCCGGCGCAGGGCAACGTGCCCTTGAACGAGCCCGTCCGCTGCTAGAGTGCGTGGCCTGATGGCTACGCGTCCCCCAGCCCTGTCGGAGGAGCGCGAGCGCCTGCCGCGGGAGATCCGCGCGCTCCTCGCACCCTACGCGCGTCCGCGCACCTTCGAGGCGGGGAGCCTCCTCTGGCGCGAGGGGCACGCCTCGGGGTCGCTCGTCGCGCTGGAGTCCGGGCGTGTAAAGATCTTCCGCGCGCTGCCGAGCGGCGGGGTCGTCACGATCTACCTCTTCGGTCCGGGCGACGTCTTCGGGTTCATGCCCTTCCTCGACGGCCGGCCATACCCGGCGAGCGCCCAGGCGCTCGTCGAGACCACGGCGCTCGTCGTGTCCCGCGCCGACCTCCAGACCGCCTTCGAGCGGGACCCGCAGGTGGCGCTCGCCCTCGTGAAGCTGCTCGCGACCCGGCTGCGCGACGCCTTCGACCGGATCGAGCGATCCTCCGTGCCCGAGGTCCTGCCGCGGGTTGCGGCGGCGCTCGCCGCCCTGCTCCCGGAGGGACCGGACGCGGGCCCGCTGGTCGTCGTCGAGCTGCCGGTGCGGGCCCGCGACTTCGCGGACGCCATCGGGGTGGCCCCGGAGAGCCTCTCCCGGGCGCTCACGAAGCTCGTCGACGCTGGCGTGCTCCACCGGCTCGGCCCCCGCAGGCTCCAGGTCCTCGACGCTCCCGCCCTGCGCCGCGCCGCCGGGCCGCCCGGGTGAGGTGCACCGGCGCGGCGCGCTGGCGCTCCGCTTCCGCGGCGGAGTCCCGCCGAGGGGGTGCGGCGACGTCTCGAGCCCGGGGCTCAAGACACCTGCCGCCACAGCGTCGGCTCGCTGGCGAGGCCGTTGTTCACGTGGGTCACCTCGCCGCTCGAGGCGATCACGTAGGTCGAAGGCACGGTGGTGACCCCCCACTCGCGGGCGACGTCCGCCTGTTGGCTCGCGTCGATCGCGACCACCTGCAACCGGCCTTCCCCTGCGCGGGCGAGAAGCCGATCGAGGATCGGCTTCTGGCTGGTCCGGCAGACGCCGCAGGATGGTGCGTGGAAGTAGACGATCGACACCTTCCTGGTCGCGGGCACCAGGCCAGGGCTCGCTCGACGAGCCCGGCGCTTCTGCCACCACCTCAACGCCGCCACCGCGAGCGCGAGGACGAGCAGGATCGTCGCGGCCTGGAGGGCGCGTTCCGCGGTCGGCCCCATGGTCATCGACCTCCGCCTCGCGGCGGGCGGCTGCCGGGGAACGCCGAGCCGTCGATCGGCGCCTGGCGGAAGAAGCCGCCCGCGCCGACGCGATGGATGAGGTAGTACATGAAGCAGCCGGCGCACCATCCGAAGAAGGCGATCCCGCCCAGGATCGCGACGGTCCACGAGAGCGTCCAGCCGACGATCGCGTGGCCCCGCGCCACGAGGTAGGCCGCGATCGACAGCACCGTGGCGCCGAAGAGCGCCGCGAAGCGGTGGGGCTCGGGGTTGTCGACGCGCAGATCGGGCTCGACGATGCCGAGCGGCCTCAGCACCCAGCGGTAGAGCAGGGTGTAGGGGCCGAGTGACTCGTGAAGCGCGGCGAGCAGCAGGAACCCGCCGTGAGCGGCGACGAGCCGCCAGTCGTCGAGGACGTAGGCCAGCACCAGGACGAGCGGCCCCAAGGCCTGCTGCGTGCGGAGCTCGCTCTGATCGAGTCGGCGCGGGGCCGGGTCGGGGCTCGGTTGCATCGTTCCTCCCTGTCGTGCCTCGGTCCGCCGGCGCCCGCCGCGGAACACCCGGCGGGCGCCGCCGGGCGCTAGGCGGTGGTGAGCTTCCTGGCTTCGGACGGCGGCGACTCCAGCATGTGGCGCGCCATCGCCGCCGCCGTCCGCGCCGGCACGAGCCGGACGGACGCGGCGAGGAGGCGGTTGCGCCACCCCGGCACCTCGAGGCTGGTGCCCTGTTCCAGGGCGGCGAGCCCGGCCTCCGCCACCGCCGCCGGGGACATGGGCGCGCTCACCCGGAAGAGCCGGAGGGCGGAGAAACCCGCCGCGTCGGCGAACCGCGTCTCGGTCGGGCCTGGGCTCAGGCAGCTGACCAAGATCCCCGCGCTGCGCAGCTCGTTTGCGAGCGCCTCCGTGAACGAGAGGACGTAGGCCTTGGTGGCGCAGTAGACGGCCATGCCCGGTCCCGGCATGACCCCGGCGAGCCCCGCCACGTTGAGGATGGCCCCCCCGCCGCGCCGCACCAGGTCCTCCGCGAAGACCCGGCACAGCTCGGTGAGCGCCGCCACGTTCACCTGGACCATGTCGCCCTGCCGGCGCGCGTCGAGCTCGACGAAGGCGCCGCGCAGGCCGAAGCCCGCGTCGTTGACGAGGGTCTCGACCTCGACGCCGTCCGCGCTCAGCGCGGCGTGGAGCGCCGCCACCGCACCGGGTGAGGCCAGGTCCGAGACCACCACCCGCACGCCCACTCGGTGGACCGCGACGAGCTCGCGCGCCAGCTCGTCGAGCCGCTCCCGCGAGCGCGCCACCAGGACGAGGTTTCGGCCACGGCGGGCGAACGCGCGCGCCAGGTCGGCGCCGATTCCACTCGACGCGCCGGTGACGAGGACGGCCCCGCGGCGCCGAGCGCCCCCGGCCGCCGCGCCCTCGCCGCCGGGCAGCGCAGCCTGCGTCCGGAACCGGCGCTCGATCCGGGTGGCGACCACGAAGCCGACGATCGCCAGGACCGCGATGAGGACGGCGACGAGCGGCCGCGGCAGGCCGAGCCACTGGTACAGGAAGAACCCGCCCAGCCGCCCGGAGTCCTGGAAGCCGCCCAACGCCGGCTCGGTCTCCGCGTAGACCAGCGTACCGAGCACCACCCCGAGGACGGTGACGAGGCCGTCGAGCTTCCCGGACGCGGCGGCCACGAACGAGGTGCCGGGGCAGTAGCCCGAGACGATGAAGCCCGCCCCGAGCACCAGGCCGCCCACGATCATGGGCCAGAGGAAGGTCGGGTAGCCGACCTCCACGGCGCGCAGGTCGAGGAGCCCGAGACCGGCGAGCAGCACGGTCCCGAGCATCGCAGTCACGATGGCAGTGAACATGGCCTTGAAGACGGTCATGTCGTGGCCGTAGAACTGGGCCACCAGCTTCTGGGCGCGCCCGAACCCGGTCCGCTCCTGTACGAATCCGAACGCGACGCCGACCACCGCTGCGACGCCGATCCCGAGGGCGCGGCGCTCGTCCGACAACGACTCGAAGGGGAAGATCATCGCCACTGCCTCCGCACGAGGTACGCCACGCCGTAGCCACCGGCGAAGACCGAGAGCATGAAGGCCCAGGCGCCGACCGACATGAGGGCGCCGCCCGAGAGCCCCTGACCCGAGGTGCAGCCCCGCGCCAGCTTCGCGGCGAAGCCCATGAGGACGCCGCCGACGAGCGCCAGCGCCAGGCGCCGGCCCGAGCCGAAGGTGGGGCCCTTCGCCACCTCCCGCCGCAGGCGACCCGACGTCGCGGCCCCGATGAACCCCCCGACGATGAGGCCGAGCACCTCGACCACCAGCCAGTCGTCGAGCGGGTTGCCGTCCTCGAGCGTGGACGCCATCGCCGGCGTCGCCTCGGCGTGCCGCGGCGCGATGGCGTGGACCACCGCCACCCCGGCCCGGAAGCTCGCGCCCGAGGCGCCGAGCCCCCGCCCCATCAGCGCGTACGTCGCGAGGAGCACCAGGCCGAGGGCCACGCCCCCGACGTACGGGTTCCAGAACCTCACCTGCGATCTCTCCATGGTCTCTCCCTGGCGCGGTGCGACGCACGCCTCGATGGCCGATGACCGTATGTGCCACCGTCCACGCCTGACGGTGCCGCGAATCGGGCGCTCGTTGAGCGCAGTCAACGCGGGCGTCGACGGGCGCGTCGGGTCAGCGACGGCGCACCGCCGGCCGTGCCGGGCGACATGCCCTCGCCGCCTCGGCCATCATTCGGGGTAGTGGCAGACGACCGGGGAGCCCTGCAGGATCTCTGCTCGCGGCAGAGCGTTTGCCCAGGCGGAGAAGCCGCCGACGGAGTTGTTCGCCCTGACCCGCAGTAGTAGACGGTGTTGCGCGTCACAACGGTCTGCGTGAGCGCCAGGTGGCACCGCAGCGATTCGCCGTGCTGGCACCGCAGGTGCGGCGGGTGACGTGGGGACCCCGACCGAGTCAGCCCATCGAACCGCAGCCCCGGTGGCGATCCGATGACCGCATCGGACGACCCTCGGATCATGCGCGCCCTGCTCGTTCAGGCTCGCTCGGAGCGGACCTACTGGAGCTTCGACCGCAGCCTTCCGTACGTCCGGAAGGCTGCGACCATGCCACCGCTCGGCCTCGCCACGCTCGCCGCTCACCTCCCTGCGTCCTGGGAGCTGCGCCTTCGTGATCTCAACGTCGCGCCGCTCGTCGACGACGAGCTGCGCTGGGCCGAGGCCGTGCTCGTCTCCGGGATGCTGGCGCAAGCCGACTCCCTGAACGAGGTGCTGCGCCGCGCGCGGAGCCTGGGCCGACGCACCGTGGCCGGCGGGCCCGGTCCGACCACAGCGCCGGAGCTCTTCGAGGCGGCCGACCACGTCTTCCGAGGCGAGGCCGAGGGCCGGCTCGACCTGCTGGTGCGGACCCTGGAGGGCCGGGAACCCGTGCCGCAGCGCTGCCTCTCACCGCCCGGCGGCGCCCGGCCGGACATGGCCTTGGCGCGCGTACCTCGCTACGACCTGCTGGACCTGGGGCGCTACGCCAACCAGGCGCTGCAGTGGTCGAGGGGTTGCCCGTTCCGCTGCGAGTTCTGCGACATCGTCGAGATCTTCGGTCGTGTACCCCGGCTGAAGGCGCCGGCGCAGGTGGTGGCGGAGCTGGATGCCCTCTTCGCCCTCGGGGCGCGCGGGGCCCTCTTCTTCGTGGACGACAACTTCGTGGGCAACCGGCGCGAGGCGGCGCGGCTCCTCCCCGTGCTCCAGACCTGGCAGGAGCGGCATGACTTCCCGTTCCAGCTCTGCACCGAGGCGAGCATCGATCTCGCCGGCCAGCCTGAGCTCGTGGCCGGGATGGTCGCGGCGGGATTCGAGGAGGTGTTCCTGGGGATCGAGACGCCCTCCCGGGCCGCGCTGCGTGAGTCGGGCAAGAGCCAGAACCTGCGCGTGGATCCCGCCCGCGCCGTCGAGGCGCTCACGCGAGCCGGGCTGGAGGTCTTCGCCGGGTTCATCGTGGGATTCGACGCCGAGGAGCCGGACATCTTCGATCGCCAGATCCAGTTCATCTCCAGCCTGCCCATCCCGCGAGCGATGGCGGGGCTCCTGATGGCGCTCCCCGGCACGCGCCTGTGGCGGCGGCTCCAGGCGGAGGGCCGGCTCCGCGATCAGGGGAGCGGCGACAACTTCGCCCGGCCCAACTTCGAGCCGGCCATGGAGGAGCGAACCCTGCTGACGGGCTACCGTCGCCTCCTCGCCACGCTCTACACGCCAGACGCCTACTACGACCGCTGCGCCCTGGCGGTGGAGTGGCTGCCGCCGCGCCCCCACACCGCGGTGGGCAGCGCCGACGGCGGACTGGCCACGGTGGCCAGGATCGTATGGGGGATCGGGGTGGTGGGCCCGCGGCGGCGCCAGTTCTGGCGGCTCGTCCGGCGAGCCTTGCGACGGGGCCCGCTGGCGCTCCCTCGGGCGCTGGCCCTGGCGGTGGTCGGCGAGAGCCTCATCGCCTACACGCGGGAGGTCGTCCTGCCGCGGCTCGACAGAGCGCTGGCGCAACCTCACGCTTGAGGCATATGGGGCGCGGAACGGCAGCGCCGGCAGCGGCGTCGTCGAAGCTCCACTCCCCGGAGCGGGTGGGAACTCGACAGCCGGACTGGACTTCCGCATCATCTCGGCCGAGACGAAGCGGCTCCACTCCGCGGGGCGGCCCGGTGCCAGCCGGGTCGCCCGTCTCACCTGGCTCCGGCCGAAGCCTCACGCCACACGGCCAACCCCGCCACTTCCTGACCTACGCCGCCCGGGGCCCGGGCACCGGTGATACCGGTGGGAATGGTGCTCACGGAGACCGGTGGCGACAAGTCACGACCCAGCGCGCGGCGCTGGCGAGCGCCGGGTAAACGTTGTCCGACGGGTCGGCCTTCACGCCCAGCTGCCCTTTTCGAGGCGGAAGCCCGCGAACGAGAGTCGCTTCCCTTGCTGGTCCGCCACCCGCGAGAGCAAGTGGAGGTACGCACCGCCAAGGCGGCAGAGGAACGCCGAATCAATGGTGGTCGGCGTTCTCCACCTCGCCGTGACTTGGCACTGCCGACCACTCGGTAGTCCGCGGGGAGTCCTACGGTCGCGGACGTGCGGATCGGGAGCCAGGTCCGGCCCTGCCGGGGGCACTTGACGCCGGCCGGGGGCCCGACTGGCAGCGAATGGGGAGACCGGATAAGATAGGGACAAACGTAACACGGAGACTGTCATGCCGAAGACCGTCGAGACCTACCGAACCACCAAGACGCTACGGGAGCTCGTTCGCCGCGCGGCCAAGGTCGTCGACAAGCGCCCGTCCGAGTTCCTGCGCCAGGCGGCCGAGGAGAAGGCTCGGGCGGTCCTGCGCGAGGCGGCCAGTGAGAACCTGCGGAAGCTGCTGGCTCGCATGCCTCCCGGCCGCGCCGGGTCCGACGCCGAGGCCGAGCGGTTGGGCGAGGAGGCGGCCCAGGCTGCGAGGAAGGGCGTGTGAGGGTCGTCATCGACTCGTCGGTGGTGGTGGCCGCCCTGGCCACCCCCAATCCGGAGTCGGCATCCCGCGTGGTCCTCGCGGCGGTGGCTGCCGGTGCGGTGGGGCTGGTCATCACCGACGAGCTCGAGGCCGAGTACCGCCGAGCCGTGGAGTACCCGCAGGTCAGGCGCTACGCCGCCAAGGTGAACCGGCAGAGGTTCGTGGACGCGATCGTGGCGGCGGCCGAGCGGGTCGAGGCGGCGCCGACGCCGGGGGTGGTGCCGAGCGATCCGGGAGACGACATGGTCGTCGCGGCGGCGCTGGCGGGAGAGGCCACCTTCATCGTGACCCTGGACCGGCACCTGCTCTCGCTCGACGGCCCGCTCGGTGTCCGCTTGCTTCGGCCCGGCGACTTCCTCGGCGAGCTTCGGTCGAGGCGCTGACGGCGGTGCAACACGTAGGCAGCGCCTACGAGGCGTGCCGGACCCAGTCGATGATGGCCGCCCGGAGCGCCGAGTGCAGCGTGAGCCCCTGAGCCTTGGCGCGCTCCTCGAGGAGCTTCCAGACCGGGGCCGGGAAGCGGATCGAGCGCGGCTCGGTGGGCCCGGTCTCGGTGCCCTTCTTCGGCCGGCCCCGGCGGACGTGGACGATGCCATCGGCGGCGACCCTTGCGGCGTATGGGTTGCGGCGCACCTTGGCGGTGTCGAAGTCGACCTCCGGGATCTCGCGGAGCGAGGCCTTCGACGGATCCCTGGGCTTACTGACCCTCTTCATAGCGTCTCCTCTCATGGGTCGTGGCGCGGCGCGCACTGATGAGCCGGATAGTGTCGTCATCCAGTTCGACGTGGACCACCAGGAGCACCCGCACCCGCTCGGAAAGTCCGAGCAGCACTGTGCGCTCCTCGTGGAGCTCGTCCTGGATGGCCAGCGCCAGCGGGTCCGCGAAGACGGTCGCGACCTCCTCGAAGGTCACCCCGTGCTTCTTCTGGTTGGAGGCGGCCTTGCGAGGGTCCCAGGTGAAGTTCACCGACGCAAGTGTAAGACTTTAAATGCCGTGGCGCAAGCTGGGGTGGCGGACGACGTGTCCAGGGCCCGATCAGAGCCGCAGCACCGACAGCACGAACCAGACCGCTGTGAAGATCGGCGCCAGTCGGATGAAGAAGTGCTTGGGGCCGATCTCCTCCTCCTCCGCGCAGATGCGCGCCACAAAGCAGGCTCCGGATACGAACGGGAAGGACCAGAACGAGGCGACGAAACTCGCGTACAGGACCTGCCGGTCAGGGGTCGTGGCCGGGTTAAGAAGCAAGAAGAAGAAGCCGACGAACGGCCACGCGATTGCGATCACAGTCAGGCAGGTGTCGCTGATGACGGAGAGCCTGGGTAGCACCCAGGGGCCGTAGACCCGCCAGGCCTTCGAGGCGACGAGCCGATCGATCCACATCATCAGCCCTCCTCGCGAGGAGGCGGCCTCCGGGCCGCCGGCCGACAAGGCGCCGAAGGCCTGAGGCGGGGGCCGCTACTCTTGCCGCGTGAAGAGGGTACGGTCGACATAGCGGCCGGCGGCCTCGAAGCGGTACACCTCGAGCCGGTCGGATCCCTTGGCGAACACGTAGACGAAGCGACCGTCCGGGAAGAGGGTCTCCCTGAACGGGAGCCCCTCGCGCGCCAGGATGGTCACCGCGTCCGCGGTCTCCGGCGGCTTGCCGGGCGAGGCCGGTGGCGCCGGCGCCCCCGGGGGCGCGACGCGCTCGACCCGCTCGAGGGCGGCCTCGCACGCCTTCCTGGTCGATGCGGAGATGGCGGTCGCGTCGCCCCCGGCGGCCGTCGCGTCGTCCGCGAAGCGCGTCGCCGCCGCACTCCGCTGCTCCCGTACGTACGCCTCCGACGACAGCCAGAGCGCGCCGAGGAATGCGCGAGTGTAGATGGTCGGCATGACCTGAACGCCAGGCGAGCCGGCCTTCTTGGCCTCGGCGCGCGCCTCGTCGGTGATCTCCTGGCTCCTGGCGCGATCGCCGTAGGCGGCGCAGTAGAGCAGCCGACCGGCCGCGGCCAGGTCCTTGGGTGGCGCCGGGGTCACGGCCTCGATCGAAGTTGGCGTCACCAGCGCCCGAAGCGTCGCGCGCGCCGGCAGACCCTGCCACGCCAGGAGGAGGCGGGCCTCCTCCACAAGGTGGTCGCGGCCCCAGCGCCGCGCCTCGTCCTTGGCGGAGGGGCCTTCGAACGCGAAGGCCGAGAGGACCGTGACGCCGTGCCCCTCGTGGAGGAGCAGCCGCGCGAACGTCCACTCCCACCGGCCATCGCCCCCGAGCAAGGCGACCACCAGCCGCTCGCCATCCGGAGCAAGGTCGCCGAGCTCCTCGTCGTCGGCGGTGGTGCCGCGCCGCCGGAAGCCGGACTCGACCGCCTGTGCGAGCCCCGAGAGCCCGCGGGCATCGGTGACCCGATCGGTGAGCAGGACCGAGACCATCCGGCTCCAGTGCTCCACGTTGGGCTGGTCTGGCGGCGTGAACTCGTGGAGCCCGTCGCCAGACCAGCGGTGGATGAGCTTCGTCCCGCCGAAGTCGATCACCAGCGGCCAGGCCCGGGCGGGCGCCGGATCTGCCGCAGCCGCCGGGCCAGGGCCGAGCGACGCGGCGCAGGCCAGAAAGGCGGCGAAGAGAAGTGCGCGCTGGTTCATGGGACTCCCGAGCAGGTGCACAGGTCGTTCGTGAGCCTAGCAGACCCAGGACGGAGGGTGATCGGCTCACCGCGACGGCAACCCATGCGGCGCCGTCGAGGTGGTTAGCCCGGTGGCGACGGTGAGGACGGGAAGGTCGGCCATCCCGCAGGAAGTGCTGCTCGGCGTGCCCTTGACGCTCCGATATCCAGCTGGTTATGTAGCGGCGTGTTCGAGGTCCGCTTCTACGCGACCGACGCCGGTCGGAGTCAGCCCCTCGATTTCCTCGACGCCCTGCCCGCGAGGGACCGCGCGCAGATCGTCGCGGACGTCACGGCGCTCCGCGACCACGGCTTGCAGGCGCCGGTCTCGATGAAGCCGATCAAGGGCCGGCCGAATCGGGGGTTGTTCGAGATCAGGACGGGCGGCTTCAGGACGTTCTTCTGCCAGAAGGGCGGCGTGGTCTGGATCCTCCACATCTGCAAGAAGCAGGATCAGAACGCGGGCATCGAGGCGGCCCGCGCACGGATGAAGAAGCTGTGAGGTGATGACGATGGCACGCCAGACGACCAAGAAGGCAAAGCGACCCGCCGGGGTGGGCCTCGACGCCTACCTGGGGAAGCAGCTCGAGGACCCCGAGTTCCGGCATCACTACGAGCAGCGCCGCCTCGTGCACGAGGTGGCCATCGTCGTCCGGAGCATGCGCGAGCAGGCGTCGCTGACGCAGGCCCAGCTCGCCAAGCTGGTGGGGGTGAGCCAGCCGATGATCGCCCGGATGGAGCGCGGCCTCGACCAGCGGACTCCCAGGTGGGAGACCCTCCGGCGGATCGGCCTCGCCCTCGGCAAGCAGCTGAAGCTCTCCTTCGTCGAGGCCGACGGCGATGAGCCGCTCGTCGAGCTGGACGGGATGCCCCCGCGCAGTGCGTCCCCTTCGGCCGAGCGGAGACCGTAGAAGCCGCTGGGGACTTCCGCGCGGACCTGGACCGGGCGCTCACCTTCGGGGAGCCGGCGCGAGATAATGCACCGGTAATGCAAGACGCCGGATCCCCGAAAACCGAAGGCCCCGAGGCCGACGCTTTCGCGTGGAACCTCAGGGCCTTCGAACTGTCGGGGCGACTGGATTTGAACCAGCGACCACTTGCACCCCAAGCAAGTGCGCTACCAGGCTGCGCTACGCCCCGGGTGCTGCAGGGAAGCGAGTAGGTAGCACCGCGGAATCGCTGGGTCAACCCGGATCCGGACGCCGGGCGGAGGGCTCGGGCTCACCGCCCGGCCAGAGCCCGCCGGCGCGCCGCGGCCGACGCCCCGCGCGCCGCCCCGACCGCCTCGTCGAGCAGCGCCTGCGTGGCGGCCGCGACCTCGTCGGCGAACGCCGCCACCAGCTCGGGCCGCTCCGGATCCGGCGGCGCCATGGGGGTGCCGAACCAGTAGTCGAGCCGGACGGGCAGCGGCAGCGGCGGGAGCCAGAGGGTGTTGCTGCGCCCGAGGCGCAGCCGCCAGGGGTGCTGCCGATCGGCACCCGCGATGGCCAGCGGCACCACCGGGACGCCGGCGCGCGCCGCCACTCGCGCGAAGCCGCGCCGCCCGCTCCAGCTCAGCACGTCCGGCTCGCCGAAGAGCTCGCGCGCCCCGCCGGGGAAGACCAGCACGGAGCGGCCTGCCGCCAGCGCCTCGAGCGCCGCCGCCTCCGTCGCGGGGATGGTGTTCACGTTGCGACGGAGCCAGCCGATGAGCGGCGTGGCGTGGAGCGAGGTGTCGCGCTTCTCCATCACCTGGATCTCGGGCCAGCTGCGGTCCGTGAAGAACGTGAAGAGCCCGAGCAGCATCGTCTCGAAGTACAGGTAGCCGCGCGGGTGCTTGGCCACGAGCAGCACGGGCCGGTCCCGGGGCAGCCCCTCGAGGCCGCGCGCGCTGGCGCGGAAGTAGGCGCGCAGCGCGCGGAACAATGGCAGGAGGAGCGCCCGCTGCAGGGGGCTCGGGTACGGCGGGCGGGACCCAGGGGCGGTCATCGCTTGCCGCGGCCTCCCGCGGCCCGCGCTCGCGCCGCGCCCGCGCCCTTGCGCCCGCCCTCGGCGCGCCGGCTCGCGGCGATGACGTGCAGGAACGACTCGACGTCGACGAAGTCGGCCGCCCCCTCGGGCTCCAGCCGCTCGAGCAGCCGCTCGGCCACGGCCCGCACGGTCGCGTAGGTCGTCCAGTTGGGCGCGGGCTCGTAGCGCAGGTCGCAGCCGAGCCGCTCGGCGGCCAGGCAGGTGACGCGCGGCCGCAGGAGCACGTGGCGGTCGGGCGCGGCCACGAAGGGGAAGAGCGTCGCCACCAGCCACTGGTGGGCGGGGTCGACGGGCAGGCCGCGGGCCGCGGCGAAGAGCTTGTCGAAGCGGGCGCGCCCCGGCGACGGCACCGCGAGCAGCTCCACCAGCGCGAGGAGGAACGGCCGCGCGGCCGCCTCGTCGGAGAGCGCCTGCGCCACCGCCCCCTCGTCGGCCGGGGGGTGGAGCGGGGCGACCAGCTTCTCCACGGCGAGGGCGCGACGCACCAGCGTCTCCACCTCGCCCTCCTCCACCAGCCGCCCGGCCTCCTCCCTGCCGAGCGTGTGGCTCCACGCCTCGTGCGCCGCGCGCCAGCGCACCGCCCGCCCTCCCTTGTCCTTCACCTTGTGCTTCACGTCGGCTGCGCCGCCGGCCGGGCCGGCGAACCCCTCCGGCTGGGTGGCCAGGAACTGCGCCAGCGCCTGCTCGTGGGTCAGCCAGCTGGCGGAGAGGGCATAGCGGCCGCTCGCAGCGTCGAGCGAGAAGGCGGAGAGCCCCTCGAGCCAGGCGTTCGGCTCGAGGCCGTCGGTGCGCAGCATGGCGCGCGCCGCGGGGAGCCGGAGCTTGGCGGCGAAGCGCTTGTCGGCGTCCGGGAAGAAGACGTGGACCGCGCTCGCCTCGACGGCCACGACCTTGCCGACGCCGAGAGAGACGTGCTTCACGAGGGTACCGCTCTGCAGCTCGCTCATGGGGAGGCGATATCCTGTGGAAGCGACCGTCCCCGGCGGGGCGAACGGGCGGTGGCGTTGCTCTTGCGATGCCGGACTGGAACGTCCTTTGTACGCCTCGCCCGGGACGAATGACAGGGCCTCCCCGGAAGACCGCTCGGCGCGCGGAGCCCCGCAACGCAGAAGCCCGACCTCGAGAGGCCGGGCTCCTGCAACTGCGGTCGGAGCGGTTCGACTACAGCGGCCGGACGTTCGCGGCCTGGAGCCCCTTCGGCCCCTTGGTCACGTCGAACTCCACCTTCTGGCCCTCCGCCAGGGAGCGGAAGCCCTCGGCCTTGATGGCGGTGTGGTGGCAGAAGACGTCCTCGCCGCCGCCGTCCTGCGTGATGAAGCCGAAGCCCTTCGCGTCGTTGAACCACTTCACGGTACCGGTAGCCATTACGATGAACTCGTTTCTTCTCGTGTACGTGGACGGCCAGTCGGCCGCCCGGTCCCGGCCCGGAGTTGGGCTGAGGGAGCGGTGGTGTTACACGGCCCGAGCGCCGAAGTCGAGGGACCGGCCCAAGAATCCGCGTGCCGGGCGCCCGCGACTCCGCCACCACGAGCCGGCCGATCGCCTCGGCCCGCTCGAGCGAAGCCCTACCCCGACGGCCCCAGCCGCCGGTAGGCGCCGAGGTGGCGCAGCGCCTCGGCCTTGCGCCCGCGCGCCTCGAGCAGCCGCGCGGCGTTGAAGTGGGCGTCGGCGAGCCGCGGGTCCTCGTCGAGCGCCGCCTCGTAGGCGAAGAGCGCCTCGTCGGGCCGCCCCTGGTCCTCGAGCGCGATGCCGAGGTTGAAGGCGGCGAGCGCGGTCGGCCCGCCGGCGGTGAGCGCCAGCCGGTAGTGGCGCTCGGCGGCGGCCGGGTCGCCCCGCTCGTGGAGCAGCCGCCCGAGGTTCAGGTGGGCGCCGGCGTGGCGCGGCTCGAGCGCGAGCGCCCGCCGGTAGGCGGCCGCCGCCTCCTCGGGCGCGCCGGGCTCGAGGTCGCAGCCCCACTCGTAGAACTCCTCGGCGCCGCGCGCCGGCCCGTCGCCCGAGGCCCGGCGCACCAGCGGCGCCACGCGCCGCGCCACCTCGCGCACGTCGAAGTCGATGACGAGCTGCCCGGTCTCGGGCTGCCAGGCGGCGCCGCCGTCGCGCACCACCACCTGGTCGCCGTCCGCCGACACGTGGACCGCGGCGAGCGAGCGGCCGGCGGGGAGCTGCGCCTTGAGCCGCTCGAGCGCCCGCCGCACCCGCGCCGCGGGCAGCCGCGCCTTGGCCAGCCCGGCCGCCGCCCGCAAGAGCACCAGGTCCTGGAAGGCGAAGCGCCACTCGCCGCGCGGCCCGCGCCGCGCCGGCACGAACCCCTCGCGCGCGTAGCGCCGCACCTCGGCCTCGGCGAGCCCGACGAGCCGCGACACGTCGCGAGCGCGGTAGCCCCACACGGTCGAGCCCCTCCGGCCCGCTCACTTCCGCGAGGTGGCCTTGGCGGCGCCGCCCTCGCGCGGCGCCCGGCGCGGCGGCTTCCGCTCGGCCTTCGGCGCCGTGGCCTCGGCCTCGGCCGGCGCGGGCGCGGCGGCGACGTGGGCCGGCGCGGCGGTCGCCTCGGCCGGCTTCGCGCCGATGCTCGCCTTGAGCGCCTCCATGAGGTCGATCACCTGCGCCTGCGGCTCCGGCGCCACCACCTGGATCTCCTGCCCCGCCACCTTCCGCTCGATCGCCTGCTCCATCCGCTTCTTCACCGCGTCCTCGTACCGCTCGGGGTGGAAGCCGTCCGACGACGCCGTCTGCGCGATGAGCTGCAGCGCCAGCTGCACCTCCGGCTCCTTCAGCTCCGCGTCGTCCACCTCGATCTCCTCGGGGGCCCGCACCTCGTCGGCGTAGAAGAGCTGCTGCATCACCAGCCGCGGCCCGAGCGGCCGGATGAGCACGAGGTACTGCTTGCCGCGCGCCGCGTAGCGCCCCAGCGCCGCCTTCCCGGCCCGCTTCATCGCCTCGCCGAGCAGCTTGTAGGCGCGCGCGCCGCCCTTGTCCGGCCCGAGGTAGTAGGCCTTGTCGAAGAAGACCGGGTCGACCTCGGCGGCCGGCACGAACTCGGCGATGTCGATGGCCTGCGACGCGATCTCGTCGAGCGCCTTCAGCTCCTCGCCGGTGAAGGTGACGTAGCGGTCCCTGGCGAACTCGAACCCCTTCACCGTCTCCTCGCGCGGCACCACCTCCCCGTCCTTGGCGCAGACGTACTGCTGCTTGAGGCGCGAGCCGTCCTTGGCGTGGAGCATGTTGAAGGAGATGGCGGACGAGGCCTGCGTCGCCGGGAAGAGGCGCACCGGGATGGAGACCAGGCCGAACGAGATGGTGCCGGAGGCGACCGAGCGAGCGGGCATCCGGCGCCTATAACCAGGGGAGCGGCGGCGGGCTGCCACCGCGTGGAGGCCCGCGGTGGCCGACCGGCTCGACCGATATCGCCAGAAGCGCCACCCCGGCCGCACGCCCGAGCCCTTCGGCCCCGTGCGCCCCGACGGGGCCGGCGCCCTCCGCTTCGTGGTGCAGCAGCACGCCGCGCGGCGGCTCCACTGGGACTTCCGGCTCGAGCTCCACGGCACGCTCCGCTCCTGGGCGGTGCCCAAGGGCCCCTCGGCCGATCCGGGCGAGAAGCGGATGGCGGTCGAGGTGGAGGACCACCCGATCGAGTACGCCGACTTCGAGGGCGTCATCCCGGCCGGCAACTACGGCGCCGGCCCGGTCATCGTCTGGGACAAGGGCTGGTGGCGCCCCGTCGAGGACCCGGACGCCGGGTACGATAAGGGGAAGCTGCTCTTCGAGCTCGGTGGCTACAAGCTGCGCGGCGAGTGGACGCTCGTGCGCACCCGCTCGGCCAAGGAGTGGCTCCTCATGAAGCACCGGGACGCCTTCGCCGATCCGGGCGGGAAGCGGCCGGTCTCGCCGGCGTCGGTCTTCTCCGGGCGGACGCTGGAGGAGGTGGCGAGCGGCGCCACCCGCGTCGCCGAGGCGCTCGCCCGCGCCGCTGCGGCCGGGGCGCCGCGCCGGAAGGTGGCCGCGCGCGAGGCCGGGCTCATGCTGGCCGAGGGGGCCGAGGCCCCCTTCCGGCGCGAGGGCTGGCTCTTCGAGCTCAAGTACGACGGCTACCGGGTGCTGGCCGAGAAGGACGGGCCGCGGGTCACCCTGCGCTACCGGAGCGGCGCCGACGCGACGTCGCTCTTCCCCGAGGTGGCGCG
>DASTGK010000567.1:0-16929 GCA_035719085.1 Anaeromyxobacteraceae bacterium | reverse complement strand
ACTCCTTGTGCTCGGCGAACTCGACCGACTGGCCGTGGTGGGGCGAGCGGTGCAGGCCGGAGAGGATGCCCTCGGTGACGGCGCGGACGCGGAGCTTCAGCGTGCCGAGCTTGGCGAGGACCGTGGGGTCGAGGAGGCTGTGCTTTGGGTCGGGCATCTACCCCTTCACCCGCTCCAGCAGCCTGTCGACGATGGTCGAGGCGGTGATCCCCTCGCTCTCGGCGCGGAAGTTGGTGAGCACCCGGTGCACCAGCACATGCCTCGCCAGGGCCCGCACGTCCTCCACGCTCGCCGCCATGCGGCCGTCGAGGATGGCGCGGCTCTTGGCGCCGAGCACCAGGTACTGGCCGGCGCGCGGGCCGGCGCCCCAGCTCACGTTCTCCTTCACGAAGTCCGGCGCGGTCGGGTCGTCGGGGCGCGTCATGCGGGCCAGCTCGACGGCGTGGCGCACCACGTGGTCGGCGGCCGGCACGCGCAGCACCAGCTCCTGCAGCTGCCGGATCTTCTGCGGCGAGAGCACGCGGTGGAGCGCCTGGCGCGCCGCGGTGGTGGTGGTGCGGACGATCTCCAGCTCCTCGGACGCCGACGGGTAGCTCACCTGCACGTAGAACATGAACCGGTCGAGCTGCGCCTCGGGCAGCGGGTAGGTCCCCTCCTGCTCGATGGGGTTCTGCGTGGCGAAGACCAGGAACGGCAGGTCGAGCGGGTAGGTCTCGCCGCCGGCGGTGACCCGGTACTCCTGCATCGCCTGGAGCAGCGCCGCCTGCGTCTTGGGCGGCGTGCGGTTG
This sequence comes from Anaeromyxobacteraceae bacterium, assembly GCA_035719085.1. Lineage (GTDB taxonomy): Bacteria > Myxococcota > Myxococcia > Myxococcales > Anaeromyxobacteraceae > JADKCZ01. The sequence goes on along the minus strand of DASTGK010000567.1, from coordinate 16,141 downwards.
ATCTCGTCGGCCAGCAGCAGGTTGGCGAAGATCGGCCCCTTCACGAAGCGGAAGGCGCGCCGGCCGGTGGTGTGGTCCTCCTCCAGCACGTCGGTGCCGGTGATGTCGGAGGGCATCAGGTCCGGCGTGAACTGGATGCGGTTGAAGGAGAGGTCGAGCACCTCGGCCACGGTGGAGATGAGGAGCGTCTTCGCCAGGCCGGGCACGCCGACGAAGAGGCAGTGGCCGCGGGCGAAGAGCGCCACCAGCAGCGCGTCGACGACCGCCCGCTGGCCGACGATCCGCTTCTCGATCTCGCCGAGCAGGAGCCGCCGCGCCTCGGCCAGCTCCTTCACGGCGGCGAGGTCGCTCTCGGGTGGGTGCAGGGTCGTGGTGTCGCTCATGGACGGCCTCCGTGGGGCCCCAGTATCTCCGCGAAGCGCCGCTCGCGCGAGGCGCCGCCCGGGTCGCCCAGCGCCTCGGCGGCGAGGGCCAGGCCGGCGTGGATCTCCGGGTCGAACGGGTCCTGCCGGTTGGCCTCGACGAGGTGGAGCCGGGCCGCCACGTGCTCCTTGCGCTCGATCAGCAGCCGCGCCAGCTGCACCCGCAGCGCCGCGTAGTCGGGGCTCCAGGCGATCGCCTCCTGCAGCACCTGCTCCGCCTCGGCCTTCTGGCCGCTCATCACCGCGGCGATGGCGAACTGGTTGGCCAGGATGGGCACCCGCGTCCCGGCCCGCTCGATCGCCTTGCGGTACTCGAGCCGCGCCGCCGTCCAGCGGCTCCGCTCGCGGAAGAGCTGGCCGAGCCGGGCGTGGTCGCGCGACGCCTGGTCGGGCAGGTCGGCCCACTCGGCCCAGGGGCCGGCCTGCTTGGGGTCGTCCTTGAAGCGCAGCCGCGAGAGGGCGTGCTCGCCGCCCTTGGGCATGGGGCGCGTCGCCATGTGGCGCTTCCAGGCGGCCAGGAACTCGGGCCAGCCCATCTTCAGCGCCTCGGCCACCGCCTGGTCGGCCTCCCGGCCGCCGGCGACGAGCGCCAGCACCTTGCCGACGACGCCGCGCCCGCCCCGGTGCTCCATCAGCTCCACGGCCAGCACCACCTCGGCGTAGGCGAGCGCCGCCTGCTCCTGCGTCGGCAGCTTGGCCATCGACGGGTGCATCTGCTCGAAGGTGACGAGCGCGCCCGACTCCAGCGCCCGGCGCACCAGCGCCGCCGAGTAGGGGCTGAAGCCCTCGCCGCCCTGCCCGCGCCAGCGGGTCTCCGACCACTTGGCGATCCCCTCCTGCAGCCAGATGGGGGCGCGGTTGCCGGTCCTCATGGTGACGACGAAGTGGGTGAACTCGTGCGCCGCGGTGTCGAGCCAGTCGTAGCCGGTGACGAGCGCCTTGGGCGACACGATCATCAGCTTCGAGTACTTGCAGAGCGCGATGGTGCCGGAGGCGCGGATCTCGGCCTCGGTGAGCGAGGAGAGGCGCGCCAGGTCGGCGGGGCTGTTCAGGATCTCGACGCGCACCTTGCCGGGCGGCGCGAGGCCGAGGTCGCCGGCGAGCGCGGCGCGCTGCCCCTCCAGCGTCTCGACGAGGTAGGGGACCAGCACCTCGTCCTTGCCCTTGGGGTAGGCGATGGAGAAGTGCTCGCTCTCGAAGACCGCCTGGCCGCGGGCGAGCGCCGCCGCGTTCCGGGCGAGCCGCAGGTAGCCGCTCGGGTCCTCGCCCCGTCCCGCCTTCTCGAGCAGCGCCACCGCCTCGTCGTAGCGCTGCTCGTGGAAGCGCAGGATGCCGAGCGCCGCCTGGGCGTTCGGCTCGTCCGGCTCGGCGGCGGCGTGGGCCTCGAGGAAGGCCCTGGTGCCGGCCACGTCCTCGTCGAGCAGGCGCGAGAGGGCGCTCCGCAGGTCGAGCTCGGAGGCGGCCGGCGCGCCGGCGGCGAGCAGGAGGGCGGCGGCGAGCGCGGGGATCACCTCACCAGCTCCTCGTAGTAGTGCTGCACCTCGCCCCGGTAGCGCTCCGGCGCCCCCTGCTTCATCGCCTCCATGAGGTCCTTGCGGAACTCCTCCGGGATGCGGTGGGCCTCGGCGCCGGGGATCTCCACCTTCTCCGGCGTCGGCTCGCCCGACTCGCCGTCCTGCCCGCCGGAGCCCTGCTCGCCGAACGGGAAGGGGAAGCCGCCGCCGCCGCTCCCGCCGCCCCGCTTGGCCATCTGCTCCAGCCCCTGCTCGAAGCGGCGCAGCGAGTCGAGCGCCGCCTGCTGCTCGCCGTGGCCGCGCTGCGGGTTCTTCTGCGAGAGCTCGCCCGTGGCCTGGCCCATGTGGCCGCGCGCCTCGCCGAGGAGCTGCGGCGCCGAGGGCGGGAAGACGGGCGCCTTCTGCATGAGGCCGCCGAGCTTCGACTGCAGCTCGCCGGCCTTCCGCTCGAGCTGCCCCTGCTTGCTCGTCAGCTCCGACAGGCGGGCGGCGTCGCCCGGGGTGAGGGCCTGGCGCGGATCGGGCACCAGCTTCTGCAGCTCGGCCTCGAGCTGGGCGATCTTGCGGGCGGCGTCGCGGGCGTGCTTCTGCGCCCCCTCCAGCGTGAGCGGGTCCTTGTTGGTGGCGCCGGGGAAGCGCTTCGAGATGGCGGCGTCCTCCTCCAGCATCATGGCGAGCCGCTGCGACGGCGCCAGGGCGCGCTGCGCCATCTCCACCGAGGCGTCCAGGTCCTTCATGGCGAGCGCCCGCTCGAGGTCGGAGAGCGCGTCCTGCGCCGTCTCCAGGTCCAGCTCGGCGCGCGTCGGCACCCCCGGCTGCGCCTCGCGCAGCGCGGCCCGCGCCTCCTTGGCGAGCTGCTCGAGCCGCCTCGACTCGCGGCGCGCCTGCTCCAGCTTGTCGGCGACGCGCCGGCGCAGCTCGGCCTTCACCCGCTCGGTCTCGCCCGCCACCTGCTGCTGCTCGGCCTGCACCTTCTCCAGCTCCTCCTTGAAGGCGAGCATCTCCTTCAGGAGCTCCTTCTGCTTCTCGTCCGGCACCTTGCTCGTCCGCTCCAGCCCGGCCATGAGCGCGTCCACCTGGCCGCCCAGCTCGTCGAGCGCCTTCATGGCCGCCGCCACGTCGCCCTTCTGCAGGGCCTGCTCGGCCGCGTCGAGGCCGCCGAGCATGTCCTTCTGCTTGCCCAGCTCGGCGAGCGCCTCGGCGTTCATGTGCTCGTCGTGGAACCCCTTGGCCGTCTCGGCCATCCTGGCCATCAGCTCCTGCATCCGCTGGCGCACCCGCCGCAGCTGGGCCAGCACCTCCTGCTTGGCCTTCTCGGAGGGCGCGTCGCGGTACTTCTCCAGGAGCTGCTGCAGGTCGCGCCGCTTGTCGGCCAGGTCCTTGGCGAGCCGCACCAGCTCCTCGGCCCGCGCCTTGTCGAAGAGCTGCTCCAGGTAGACGATCCCCTTCTCCGCCTCCTCGTCGAGCAGCCGGTCGAAGACGTCGAGCTGCGCCGAGGCGCCCCGCTCCACCGGCTGGCCGGTCTGGAGCACGCGGAGCAGCGCCTGGCGCCCCGCGGTGGTCCGCTGCTCGGCGGTGCGCAGGCCGGTCGACACGTTCAGGAGCGCCTGGGCCACCTCGCGCGGCGCCGCCTTCTCCTCGCGCACCTCGTTCGCCGCGTCGCGCAGCCGGCCGTGGACGGCGCGCGCCTTGGCGTCGAGCGCCGCCCCCTGCGGCAGCCGCGCCGGCGTGGAGAGCGGCCCCGCGCCCTCGGCCTCGAGCCGGTCGCCGAGCAGCGCGATCAGCTCCTCCCAGGCGGCCCGCGCCTTCTCCATGGCGGCGCGCCGGTGCTCGGCGGCGCTGTAGCGCTTCACCGCCTGCGTGGCCGACGAGCCCTTCTTCGGGCCGGAGATGGCGTCGTTGTCCTTCACCTCCAGCCAGTAGAGGAGCTTCTCCCCCTCGCCGAGCTTCTCGGCCGCGAGCGGCAGCTCGAAGCTGCCGGCGTCGTGGCGCAGCCCGGGGAGCGCCCGCAGCGGCCGGCGCTGCTCGCCGCCGCCCGGCGTGCGGGTGACGAGCTCGAGCGAGTCGAGGCCGTAGTCGTCCTCGGCCTGCCAGTCGACGCGGACCGTGGCCTCCGGCGCCACCTCCAGCTCGGCCTGGGGCGCGGTGATGCGGACGGTGGGGAAGGCGTCCGGCTCGACGACGATGGGGATGGGCGGCCCCTCGGCAACGGTCTTGCCGCCCCGGGTGGCGTAGCGGAAGCGGTAGGAGCCGCCGTCGCCGACCACGAGCGCGCCGGTGAGGTCGCGGCCGTTGGCGACGGCGAGGGCGACGCGCTGGGACGCCGGGGCCGCGGGCGCCTTGCGTTCTGCAACGCCGGCGGGCGGAGCCGGCGGAGGCGCAGGTGCAGGGGCGGCGGGCGCGTCGACGATCAGCTCGGCCGCCTCGACCTTCCGGTCGGCGCGCGTCTTCACCGAGACCTCGGTCCCCTTGGGCGCCCGGATCTCGCCGCCGGTGCCGGAGATGGTCTGCGGCTCGCGCTTCGTGTAGGCCGGGAAGCGGTAGGTGAGCTCGATGTCGCCGGTGATCGGGTCGAGCGAGGGGGCGGCCGCCGCCACCGGGTCGCCGGCGAGGACGCGGCCGTAGGCCCGGGCGAGGGGGCCGCCGCCCGCCACGAAGGCGACGAGGTGGGCGCCGAGGACGCCGGCGAGGACCCAGCCGGCCCGGCGCGCCGGCCGGTCGGGGATGGCGGCGGCGAGGTCGAGCCCCTTCACCGCCTCGGCGGTCATGGCCACGTGGGCGTCGACCAGCTCCACCGAGGCGGCGCCGGTCCGGGCGAGCGTCTCCCGCTCGCGGGACAGCTCGACGGCCGAGACCAGATCGGAGCGGAGCGCCGGCTGGCCGGCCGCCACCGCCCGCGCCACCCCCTCGGCCGTGAAGGCGCCGCGCCGCCAGGCCCAGGCGGCCCAGGCGATCGCGGCGGCGAGGCCTACGGCGGCCACGCCGAGCGCGGTGAAGCGGGCCACCCCTGCACGGGCGCCCAGTACGAGGGCCACCGAACCCGCGAGGATCAGGGCGAGACCGATGGCCAGGCCGGCCCCGGCCGCCGCGACCAGGATGATCCGGCCGCGCCGCCTCTTCGCCTGATCGAGGAGGCGCGCGATGTCGGCGTAAGCTGCTGCCATCGGGGTGAAAGTATCGTAAGCCCGTTCCTGCGCGCCCACCACCCCACCCGGGGGACAGGCGTGTGGTAAACAATCACGCGCCGCAGTGAATTCGCGGCCCACCACGCCCGTCAACCCTCATGGAAGTGGACGACCTCTCGCTGGTCGAAGCAGCCAGGACCGGCGACGCCGGCGCCTTCAAGGCGCTCGTCATCCGCTACCAGAGGAAGGTGTACGCCGTGGCGCTCGGCATCGTGAAGGATCCGGATCAGGCCTGGGACGTCGCCCAGGAGGCCTTCGTCCGCGTCCACCAGCACCTCGGCGAGTTCAAGGGCGACAGCGCCTTCTCGACCTGGCTCTTCCGCATCGGCTCCCACCTGGCCATCGACTCGGTGCGGCGGGAGCGGAAGGCCCAGAAGGACGACATCGAGGACCTTCGCGAGGCCGACATCGGCGACGCCGGCGACGGCATCCTCTCGACCCCCCTCGGGCAGGACCCGGGGGAGAACGCGCTGCGGCGCGAGCTGGCCGGGAAGCTTTCTGAGGCGCTCGCCACCCTGCCCGTCATCCACCGGGAGATCCTGGTGTTACGGGAGGTGGAGGGGCTGAGCTACGAGGAGCTGGCGGCCCGGCTCGGGATCCAGAAGGGGACGGTGATGAGCCGCCTCTTCCACGCCAGGAAGAAGATGCAGGCCGCCCTGGCGGAGTACGCAGGCTCCGAGGGGCCGCGAGAGAACGAAGGAGGCGAGGAGTAAGATCCCCGAGGGTGCCATGGTCGAGTGCGTCACCTACAGACCGATGATCGGTTCCCGCGAGGGGGAGCTCACCGCCGCCGAGGCGTCGGCGCTCGCTGGCCACGTGGCCGGCTGCGCCGCCTGCCGGCGCTGGGCGGCCGACCTCGCCGCGACCGAGGGGATCGTCTCCGAGGCCCTGCTGGCCGCCGCGGCGGCGCGCGACTTCAGCCCGTTCGTGGACCAGGTGATGGCCCGCGTCGAGGCCCGCCGGCCGGTCCCCTTCCTGGAGCGGCTGAAGCGGGCCGTGCGGCTCCACCCGCGGCTGGTGATCGGCGGGGCGCTCGCCCCCCTCGTCGCCGCCGTGGCCGTGGCCGTCTACCTCGGCGCCGGCGGTGGCCGCGACGTGGCCGACAACCGCGGCCTCGAGCTGACCACCGAGGGCAGCGCGACCACCGTGATCCAGTCGAGCGACGGCCCGGTGTTGCTCCTCGACGACGACGACGACGACCAGGCGACCTAGCGCCGGGAGAGATCGATGCGCCGCCTCGTAGCCACCTTCCTCGCGCTCCTGCTCCTGCCGGCGCTGGTCCACGCCGTCGGCGACGTGCCGGTGCGCGTGCGCGTCCTCAAGGGCTCGCGGGTGGCGCCGGCGCAGCTCGATCCCAAGCTCGAGGACGTGAAGAAGCAGCTCGGCAAGCTCTCCTACACGCGCTGGGAGCAGGTGGCCGACCACCGGCTCACCATGACCGGCAAGAAGACGCAGTTCGTCGACCTGCCGGACGGCGAGCACGTCGCGCTGACGCTGCAGGAGGTGCGCGGCGACACGGTCACCTTCGAGGTGGCGCTGGCGCAGCACAACACCATGTCGCGCCTCACCATCGAGAAGGGGCAGCGCATCGTGCACCAGGTGACGAGGGAGAAGGGCGGCGTCGCCTACTTCGTCACCGTGCATGCGTGGCCGTAGGGCGCGTCCCGCCCACATCGCTACTTTCCGAACCCGAACCCGAACGCGAACCCGTCGGCCGTCGCCGTGGGCCGTGAGCCCGTGCGCCGTACCCGTGCCCGACGCGATTTTCCCTCGGGGCACGGGGCACGGGGCACGCATCCGGGTACGCCCGGCATCACTCTCCGAACCCGAACGCGAACCCGTCGGCCGTCTCCGTGGGCCGTGGGCCGAAGGCCCCCGTGCGCCGTGCCCGTGCCCGACGCGATTTTCCCTCGGGGCACGGACCGGCCGGGCCACGGGGCACGGAAATCACGGAGTACGGGTTCGGGTTCGGGTTCGGGTTCGGAAGTTTACACACGGTCTCTGTTGTTGCGGCCTGGCGCGCCGCACAGGCGGCTGAGCATCTGCGTCACGCGAACGATCAGCTCGCGCGCTTCCGCGTGGCGCTCGGGTGCGCCGAACCCGCGCACTCGAAGGATGTCGAGGATCGCCGCGCACTCCGTGGCGCTGCCCTTGGCGATCTCGTAGAAGCGGCGCTTGTCCGGCGCCGAGTGGCGCCCGGCACCCTCGGCGATGTTGAGGACGATGCTGTGGCTTGCGCGCTCGAGCTGGTCGAGCAGTGAGCGCTCGCCCTGCCGAGGAACGAGCGAGAGCGCGAGCGGGACGAACTGGAGGGCGGCCCGGTAAACGGCGAGGCGCTCGTGGTCGAGATCGGGTGGCGATTCGGAGGGCATGGGACCGTCTTGTGCATGCCGCAGGCCACGCCCCGAACCCGAGCCGAACGCTTCGGCGCTCTCCGAACCCGAACCCGAACGCGAACCCGTCGGCCGTCGCCGTGGGCCGTGAGCCCGTGCGCCGTACCCGTGCCCGACGCGACTCTCCCTCGGGGCACGGGGCACGGACCAGCGGCTGGCTGGCGGACCTTCGGCTCACGCCTGGCCGTGGCCGGGTCACGGGGCACGGAGCTCACGGAGTACGGGTTCGGGTTCGGGTGCGGGTTCGGGCTCGTCAGGTTGTTTCAGGCCCTCAGCACCTGTCGCTCCACCAGCCGGGCATACACCCCGCCGCGCTCCATGAGGGCGCGGTGCGGGCCCTGCTCGGCGATGCGGCCGCCCTCGACCACCACCACGCGGTCGGCGCCGACCACCGTCGAGAGCCGGTGGGCGATGACCACGGCGGTGCGCCCCTTCATGAGCCGGCCGAGCGCCTCCTGCACCAGCGCCTCCGACTCGGCGTCGAGCGCCGAGGTGGCCTCGTCGAGGAGCAGGACCCGCGGGCGATGGCGATGCGCTGCTTCTGGCCGCCGGAGAGCTGCTGGCCGCGCTCGCCCACCCGCGTGGCGAGCCCGTCGGGGAAGGCGCGGACGAAGGCCTCGGCGTTGGCGGCGCGGAGCGCCTCGGCCACCTCCTCGTCGGTGGCCGCGGGCCGGCCGTAGCGGACGTTGTCGGCGATGCTCGTCGAGAAGAGCACCGGCTCCTGCGCGACGACGCCGACGAGCCGGCGCAGCCAGGAGGGGTCGAGCTCCTTCAGGTCGACGCCGTCGAGCGTGACGCGGCCGGCGGTCGGGTCGTAGAGCCGGCCGAGGAGCGCGCCCAGCGTCGACTTGCCGGCGCCGGACGGGCCGACGAGCGCCACCGCCTCGCCGGGGCGCACCTCCAGGTCGACGCCGCGCAGCACCTCGACGTCGGGGCGCGCCGGGTAGTGGAAGCGGACGCGCTCGAAGGCCACCCGCCCCTCCACGCGCGGCAGCCGGCGCCCGCCCGCGAGCGGCATGGCCGGCGCCCGCGCCGTCAGCTCGAAGACGCGCTCGGCCGCGCCGAGCCCGCGCATCGCCTCGGCCCAGATGTCGGCGAGCGTGCCGAGCCCCATGGCGATGAGGAGCGTGTAGACGAGGAAGGCGGTGAGCGCGCCGGCGGTCAGCTCGCCGGCGGCGACGAGCAGGCCGCCGTAGCCGAGCACCACGGCGATGGCGGCGTAGACGCCGGCCGAGGCGGCGCCCATGAAGACGGCGGCGGCGCCGACGCGGGTGCGGGCCAGCCGGTAGGCGTGGTCCACCTCCTTGCCGTAGCGGGCCGCCTCGGCCTCCTCGGCGGCGAAGGAGCGCACGGTGCGGATGGCCGAGAGCGACTCCTCGGCGACGTGGCCAGCGTCGGCGAGCGCGTCCTGGTAGCGCTTGGCGAGCGAGCGGATCTTGCGCCCGTAGACCACCGCGCCGATGGCCACCGCCGGCACCACGAGCAGCATGACGGCGGTGAGCCGGGGCGACGTGACGACCAGCAGGACGAGCCCGCCCACCACCTGCACGCCGTTCCGCAGCGCCATGGAGAGCTGCGAGGAGAGGAGCCCCTGCAGCGAGGCGGTGTCGGAGCCGAGGCGCGAGCCGAGGTCGCCGGTGCGCTGCGCGTCGAAGAAGGCCACCTCCTGCGCCACGAGGGAGCGGAAGAGCGCCTCGCGCACCCGCTTCACGCCGCGCTCGCCGGCGACGGCGAAGAGCCAGGCCCGGCCGGCCACGGCGAGCCCCTGCCCCACCGCCAGCGCCGCCATGAGCAGCGCCGCGGTGCGCACCTGGGCCGGATCGCGGGCGGCGACGGCGCCGTCGACGATGACGCGGATGCCCTGCGGGTAGACGAGCGCCGCCACCGAGCCGAGGAGGAGGAGCAGCGTGCCGCCCGCCACCGCCTTCCACTCGAGCCGCAGGAGCGGCCAGAGGCGGGCGAGGGTGGTGGCGCGGGGGGTGGAAGGCATCGACGGAGTGTAACCGCGGGTCGGCGACGGCGCTTCGGCCCCCGCGCCCTCCTCGAGGGAGAGGGCCGGGGTGAGGGAGCGGCGACGCGCGTCTCACCTCGAGCCGGGGCCCTCGAGCTCTCTCAGGAACTCGGCGGGCGTCACGATCCGAACCCCTGCATAATGGCCCAGCGAGACGAGGTGGCGCCGGTCTCCGGTGACCAGCCGGCGGGCGGCCCCCACGAGCGCGGTGGCGAGGTGAACGTCGTCCGCTGGATCACCTCGGACCGCGCCGAGCACGGGCAGCTCCGACTCGACGAGGACGGCCACGCGGGCCAGGTGCGCGATGAAGGCCCGGGGATCGCCGACGCGGAACCGCGTCCGCAGCTTGGGATAGGAGATCACCCGCAGGCACTCGGCCACGATGGCGGGGGACCAGACGAGCTCGTACCCGACGTTGGCTGCCGCCACGACACGCGCCGGCACCCCGTGGGGCGCCAGCATGGCCGCGACCACGACGTTCGCGTCGAGGACCGCGCGGATCATCGGCGGGTGGCGTGCTTGGCCTCGTCGGCCAGCGCGAGCGCCTCGTCGTCCGTCAGGGCGGCGGCCGGCGCGGCGCGCAGCAGCTCGCGCACCTGCTGGGCGGCCTCGTCCCGGCGAACGTGCTCCGCCACGAGCCGGCGCACGTAATCGGACGCCGCCTGCCCGCGCTCGCGTGCGACCCGCTTCAGGGCCGCGATCTCGCGCTTGGGCATCCGGAGCCGGAAGACCGCGTCGTGCTTCATGGTGGGATCATTGTAGCTACAGCTGAGTCGCTGGGCCATGCCGGACGCTGGAGCAAGACCTGGGCCGCGGGCGGGCCGGGGTTCCCTGCGGAATCAGTGGCTTGGTGGCGGACCTGGGGTCGCGGGGCGGCCGCCACTGAAAGAACATCCCCTCTCCCCCGCTGGGGGAGAGGGAAGGGATTCACCGCCCCTGCCACTCCGCGAAAAAGCGCTCGAGCGCCTCCTCGATCGCGAGCGGCTTGGTGCGCAGCATCCCCGCCGCCCGGTCCACCCTGAGCCCACCCTTGAGCGGCCGCGGCGCCGGCAGCTTCACGTCCGCCGTCTTCACCGGGACGATCTCGCCGCGCAGGCCGAAGCGCGCGGCGATCCGCTCGGCGAAGTCCACCCGGTCGAGCACCGTCGCGTCGCTCGCGTGGAGCACGCCGCGGTAGCTGGTCTCGAGCAGCAGCTCCAGGCACATGGCCGCGCCGTTCTCGGCGAGCGTGGTCGAGACGTACTGGTCGGAGAAGGCCTTCACCACCTCGCCGCGCGAGAGCTTCTCGACCACCTGCGTGGCGAAGGTCGGCTTCGCGCCCGGCTTGCCGCTGTAGACCACGGCCACCCGGGCCACGGCGCAGTCGGGCGCCAGGACCAGCGCCGCCTCCTCGCCGCAGCGCTTGGTGCGGGCGTAGGCGCCCTGCGGGTTGGGCAGGTCGTCCTCGGCGTACGGCCCGGCCTTGCCGTCGAAGACGTAGTCGGTCGAGACGGCCACGAGCCGCGCGCCGAGGGCGCGGCAGGCGCGGGCGGCCTGCTCGGTGCCGCCGACGTTGACGCGCCAGGCGAGCTCGGGGTCCCGCTCGCAGCCGTCGACGTCGGTGGCGGCGCCGGCGTGGAGCACCGCCTCGGCGTGGAAGTCGAGCAGCGCGCCCTCGACCGAGCGGCCGTCGCCGAGGTCGGCCTCGGCCCAGGTGAACCGCCCCGGCGGCAGCCGGCACGGACCGCGCCCGATGGCCAGCACCTCGTGGCGCCCGGCGAGCTGCCTCACCGCCTCGCCGCCGAGGAGCCCGTTGGCGCCGGTGACCGCGACGCGCAAGCTACCGCCCCCCGTACTGCTTCTCGTAGTACTTCAGGTACTCGCCCGAGATGATCCGCTCCCACCAGGGCCGGTGGTCGACGTACCAGGCCACGGTGGCGGCGAGGGCCTCCTCGAACCGGTGGCGCGGCGTCCAGCCGAGCTTCGCCTTGGCCTTGGTCGAGTCGATGGCGTAGCGCCGGTCGTGGCCGGGCCGGTCCTTCACGTACTGGATGAGCGACTCGGGCCGCCCCACCAGCTTCAGCACCTGCTTCACGATGTCGATGTTGTGCCGCTCGCTCGAGGCGCCGAAGTTGTAGACCTGCCCCGGCTCGCCCCCCTCGAGCGCCGCCAGGAGGCCGCGGCAGTGGTCCTCGACGTGGATCCAGTCGCGCACGTTCATCCCGTCGCCGTAGACCGGCAGCGGCCGCTCACGCAGCGCGTTGGCGATCATGAGCGGGATGAGCTTCTCGGGGAACTGGTAGGGGCCGTAGTTGTTGGAGCAGCGGGTGACGACCACCGGCAGCTTGAAGGTGTGGGCGTAGGCCAGCGCCAGGAGGTCGCTCGACGCCTTGGAGGCCGAGTAGGGCGACGTCGGCGCGAGCGGCGTCTCCTCGGTGAAGAGGCCGGTCGGCCCGAGCGAGCCGTAGACCTCGTCGGTCGAGACGTGCAGGAAGCGCTTCACGCCCAGCTCGCGCGCCGCCTCCAGCAGCACCTGCGTGCCGCGCACGTTGGTCTCGATGAAGACCGACGGCGCCAGGATGGAGCGGTCGACGTGGCTCTCGGCCGCGAGGTGCATCACCGCGTCGATCTTCTCGGTGCGGACGACGTCGGCGACGAGCTCGCCGTTGCAGATGTCGCCGCGCACGAAGCGGTAGCGCGGGTTGCCCTCCAGGTCGGCCAGGTTCTCGGCGTTGCCGGCGTAGGTGAGCTTGTCGAGGTTGACGACGCGCCAGCCCGGCCGCTCGGCGAGGAGGAGGCGGACCAGGTTCGAGCCGATGAAGCCCGAGCCGCCGGTGACGAGGACGTTCATTTACGCGCGCTCCTGGCGGTCGAAGAGGACCGCCTCCTCGAGGCGGCTGCCCGCCGCGTCCTTCTGGGAGACCAGCGGCGCCGCGCCTCCGGTCGGCCAGGCGATCCCGAGGTCGGGATCGTCCCAGCGGATGCAGCGCTCGTGCTCCGGGTGGTAGTAGTCGGTGGTCTTGTAGAGGAACTCGGCCGCGTCGGACGTGACCAGGAACCCGTGGCCGAAGCCCTCGGGGACCCAGAGCTGGCGCTTGTTCTCGGCCGAGAGCAGCTCGCCGACCCAGCGGCCGAAGGTGGGCGAGCCGCGCCGCAGGTCGACCGCCACGTCGAAGACCTCGCCGCGGACCACGCGCACCAGCTTCCCCTGCGGGTGGGGCAGCTGGTAGTGGATGCCCCGCAGGACGCCGCGCGCCGAGAGGCTGTGGTTGTCCTGGACGAACTCGAGGCTCCGGCCGAGGGCCTCCTCGAGCCGACGCCGGTTGAAGCTCTCGAAGAAGAAGCCGCGCGCGTCGCCGAAGACCTTCGGCTCCACCACGACCACGTCCGGGATGCTGGTGCGCCGCACGTTCATCAGTAGACCCTCGTCGCGAGCAGGCCGCGGAGGTACTCGCCGTAGGTCGACTTGCCGAGCGCGGCGGCGCGCCGCTCGAGCTGGGCGTCGTCGATCCAGCCCTGGCGCCAGGCGAGCTCCTCGGGGCAGGCGATCTTGAGCCCCTGCCGCTTCTCGATGGTGGCGATGAACTGGCCGGCCTCCAGGAGCGAGTCGTGCGTGCCGGTGTCGAGCCAGGCGTAGCCGCGCCCCATGATCTGCACCGAGAGCGTGCCCTGCTCCAGGTAGCGCCGGTTGAGGTCGGTGATCTCCAGCTCGCCGCGCGCCGAGGGCTTCAGGCCGCGCGCCAGCTCGACCACCTGCTCGTCGTAGAAGTAGAGGCCGGTCACCGCGTAGCGCGACTTCGGCCTGGCCGGCTTCTCCTCCAGGCTCACGGCGCGCCGGCTGGCGTCGAACTCGACGACGCCGTAGCGCTCCGGGTCGTTGACCGCGTAGGCGAAGACGGTGGCGCCCTCGCGCCGCGCGTCGGCCGCCCTCACGAGCCCCTGGAGCTCGTGGCCGTGGAAGATGTTGTCCCCGAGGACGAGCGCCGACGGGCCGCCCTTCACGAAGTCGGCGCCCAGGATGAACGCCTGGGCCAGGCCGTCAGGGCTCGGCTGGACCTGGTACTGCAGCCTCATGCCCCAGGCGCTGCCGTCGCCGAGGAGCGCCTCGAACCGCGGCGTGTCCTGCGGCGTCGAGATGACCAGCACCTCCCGGATCCCGGCGAGCATGAGCGCCGAGAGCGGGTAGTAGATCATCGGCTTGTCGTAGACCGGCAGGAGCTGCTTCGACACCGACAGCGTGGCCGGGTAGAGGCGGGTGCCGGCGCCGCCGGCGAGGATGATGCCTTTGCGTGGTGCGGTCATCAGCGGCCCTCCAGGTGGCCCGCCGGCATCCTACTCGCTCTGGCCCCCTACTCGTACTTGTACTGGTAGTGGTAGGCGCTGCGCCGGCCCAGGCCGCGGTCGAGCCGCACGCCGTTCATGACGAAGCCGTTCACGCGGATGCCGCTGCGCCCGCTGAGCCGCACGGCGGTGAGCAGCTCGCGCAGCGGGTGCTGGCCGGCGCGGACCACGAACAGGTTGACGCCGGCGTGGCGGGCCACGAGCGTGGCGTCGGTGACGGCCAGCACCGGCGGCGTGTCGAGGAGGACGAGGTCGAAGCGCGCCGACAGCTCCCCGACGAGCCGGGCCAGCCGGTCGCTGCCGAGCAGCTCGGCCGGGTTGGGCGGCAGGGAGCCGCCGGTGAGCGCGGTGAGGCGCGGCTGGCTGGTCTCGCGCAGCGCCTCGCCGAGCGGCAGGCCGGCGATGACGTCGGCCAGCCCGGGACCGCGCGACAGGCCGAGCAGCTTGTGGAGCGTGCCGCGCCGCAGGTCGGCGTCGACCACCACCACCCGCTTGCCCGCCTCGGCCAGCAGGCAGGCCAGGTTGGCGGTGACGAAGGTCTTGCCCACGCCCGGCGCCGGGCCGCCGACGGCCACCACCTGCGAGCCGGCCTCGACGAGCGCGAACTGGAGCGCGGTGCGCAGGCTGCGCAGGCTCTCGACCGAGAGGTCCTTCGGGTCGCGCTGGGCGAGGAGCTGCGGCTGGCCCTCGACCGGCTCGAACGCGGCGGCGGCGGCGCTGAAGGGGACGCTGGCGAAGACCGGGATGCCGGCCGCCCGCTCCACCTGGTCCGGGTCCTCCACCCCCTGGGCGAAGGAGCGGCGCACGAAGGCGAGGCCGACGCCGCCGGCCAGTCCGAGCAGGAGCGCCAGCGCCAGCACCCGGCCCTTCACCGGCGAGACCGGCTTCACCGGCTGGAGCGCCGCGTCGAGGATGCGCACGTTGCCGAGCGTCCCCTCCTTCATCACCTTCAGCTCCTGCGCCTTGTTGAGGAGCGTGAGGTAGAGCTCGTTGGCCACCTTGACGTCGCGCAGCAGCCGGGCGCTGTCGAGCTCCGACTCGGGGAGGCGCTTCAGCTGCGCCTCGATCCCGGCCCGCTCGGCGTCGAGCCGCTTGAGCTTCTCGCGGAGCGCCAGGAGCGCCGGGTGGGAGTCGGTGAAGCGCTGGCGCAGCGCCGCGTACTCCACCTGCACCTCGGAGGCGACCTTCTCCACCTCGACGGCGCGGTTCAGGATGGCCTGGGTGGCGAGCGTCACATCGACGCCGCCCTTGCGGGCGCGGTAGCGCTCCAGCTCGGCCTCGGCCGTCTCGAGCGAGGCGTGGACCACCGGGAGCTGCGACTCGAGGAACTGGAGCGTCTTGCCGGCCTCGGCGCTCTTGCGCTCGACGTTCTGGCGCACGTAGGCGGCGGCGAGGGCGTCGAGCGTGGCGGCGGTGACGGCGCGGTCGGGCCCCTCGAGCGAGACGGTGATGATGCCGGTCTTCTTCCCCTTCTCGGCGACGCGCAGCTCCTCCAGCAGGTCCTGGATGGCCACGTCGCGGACGCGCCGCGCCACGACGAAGCGCGTGCCCGGCCGAGCGCGCAGCTCGGAGACGAAGAGCGAGACGGGCCCGGCCGCCGCGGCCTGGCCGACGGCGCCGGAGAGGAGCTTCTCGCCGTCCGGCCCCACGAGGTCGTAGCGCCCGCCCTCGCCGGCCAGGAGCGTGAGCGGCTCGCCCAGGAGCTCGGCCGGCAGGTCGAGCCGATCGACGCGCAGCGCCTCGCCGCCCCAGGCCCAGCGGCCGAAGCCGGGGAGCGGCGCCGCCACGCCGTCGCCCTTGTGGCGGCGGGCCACGGCCCCGCCGACGAGCGGGAAGCGCTTCGGCTGGGCCACGACGTCGAGCTGGAGCTGATCCACCACCGCGCCGACCACCGAGCGGGAGCGGATGATCTCGATCTCGGTCTCGGCCGGCGAGGTGTCGCCGAGCACGCCGGCCAGGTCCATGAGGCCGCCGAGCCCCGCCTTCTTGTCCTCCACCTGCAGCAGGACATCGGAGCGGTAGATGGGGACGGCGAGCCAGGCGTAGGCCGCCCCGAGCGCCAGGGCCGCGGCGGTGGCCGCGAGGATGAGCCAGCGGGCGTCGAGGATGACGTTGACGTACTCGGCGAGGTCCACCTCGCCGTCGGGCTCGCCGCTGTCGAGGACCGGCGCCGGCGGCGGGGTCGAGGGGACCACTTCGAGCGTGGCGTCGGGGCGGCGGGGGGTCATGCCTATTTCCCCTGGAGGGCGTTCGAGGCCCGGTTGCCGAGGTCGACGGTCTGCCAGAGCCCCTGCAC
>DASTGK010000566.1:0-2428 GCA_035719085.1 Anaeromyxobacteraceae bacterium | reverse complement strand
AGGCTGGCCGCCTCGGCCACCGCGTCGAGCAGGGGCGCGAGCCGGCGCACCGCATCCGCGGCGCCCGGCGCGGTCGCCCGCCTCGGCCGTCCCCCCGTGGTCGGCACGGCAGCTTCCCCCCGGTGGAGAGTCTAGAGCGTTCCTGCGGTGGTGGGAGCCCGCTGGCTGTCCCGGGTTGGTGGCGCCCCCGCTTGGGGGCGGCGCGAACGCGCGCCCCGAAGCGCCGCGGGCGTGATAATCCCATCCACCCTCCGGAGGACGAGACGCCATGACCGCGCGCGAGCCGGTGCAGATCTACGGGAAGGCCAGCTGCGGCTACACCGCCGCCGCGCGCGAGGACTATGCGGCCCGCGGCTTCCCGGTGGAGTACTTCGACGTCAAGGCCGACCCGGCGGCGATGAGCCGCTTCCTCGAGCTCTCCGGCGGCGAGCGGCGCGTGCCGCTCATCGTCGAGAAGGGCCGGGTGACGATCGGGTTCGGCGGGACGTGAAGCGTCTAGCGACGCTCCCGGTCGGGAGCGAAGCGGCTGAAGCGGCTAGCGCTTGCGGAAGAGCTGGCGCCGGCTGCGCGAGGCGGCCGGGTCAATCTCCATGCGCGGCGGCTCGAGCCGGAACTGGTACCACTGCTCGCCGTAGAGCTTCCAGAGCTTGAGCTTGCGCCCGTTCTGGAGCGCCTGCTGCGAGTCCTTGAGCTTCTCGTCGGACGGGCTGGCGGCGGCGCCGCGGCCGAGGACGCGGATCGCCTCCTCGTGCTTCCCCTCCTTCTCGAGGATCCAGGCGTAGGCCGACCAGGCCAGCCCCTCCTTGGGGGCGATCTTCACCGCGTCCTCGAGCAGCGCGAAGGCGCCGGCCAGGTCGCGCTTGCGGTAGCGGGCGGCGGCCAGGATGGCCCGCGCCAGCCAGTCGCGGTAGGTGAGCCGGGCGAGCCATCCCTTCGGCATGCCCGCCTCGAGCTCCGGCACGGCGGCGTCGAGGTCGTCGGTCAGGTAGCGGAGCATCCCGATCGACGCGTGGAGCTGGCTGCCCACCAGGAACTGCCAAGGGGCGAGGACGAAGCCGCCCTGCAGCGCCTGGATCGCCTTCTCGATGTGGCGGGCCTGCAGCTCGCGCTGCACCACCTCGTTGACGGCGTCGAGCCGCTTGCGGATGCGGTACGCCACGTAGACGTAGAGCGCCGTCGCGACGACGAGGCCGGGGAAGACCGCGGCCACCCAGCCGAAGCTGGTCCCGAGCGCGATGGCCGTCGCGACGACCGCGCCGGCGGCGAGGCTGAGCAGGAGGTTGTACATGGGGGCTCCGGGTGGTCCGGCGCGGAGCAATACACGCGCGCTCGCCTCTCCCGCAAGGGAAAAGGGCGCGCCGGCGCGGGTGAGTGGCCCTCCCCGGACTCGAACCGGGACGGGGGGTTGCCCCACTCGATTTTGAGTCGAGCGCGTTTACCGTTTCGCCAGAGGGCCCGCTGGGACGGCCGGCGACGGCAACGTACCAAGAAAAGCGGATTGCCGCAGCGGGAAAAAGGCTATAGTCGGCCCGGCCCGACTTAGCGGGCAGCCGCAATTTGCAATTCAATTCCGGAGCGACCGCATGCCCCGTACCGCCAACGCCTCGATCGACGACATCGTGAAGAACGCCATGGAGGGCGTGGTGAAGCGCACCTCCGTGGCCATCGCCAAGACCATCGCCGACATGGTGGCGGTGCGCCTGGAGGCCGAGCTGCGCAAAGGCGTCGGCCAGGTGGGCAAGGGCCGCGGCGTGAAGGTCCGCGCCAGCCGCCCGCGCACCGAGCTGACCCGCTGGGCCGCCGACCGCCGGGCTCGCCGCGTCCCCACCTTCGTCATCGAGCTCACCGGGCTCAAGACCAAGAAGCAGATCGTCGCCAAGTATGGCGACGGCGTGGTCTTCGAGAAGGGGAAGCCGGCGCCGAAGGCGAAGTAGCGGCGCCCTCAGCCCTGCTTGGCGCCCCCGGAGCCGCCGGGGGCGCTCGAGCCCGAGCCGGCCGGCTTGGCCTCGCCGCCGCCCTTGGCCTCGGCGCCCGCCTTGGCGTCGCCGCCGGCGGCGGCCGCCTTCGGCTTCTCCTTGGGCGAGGCGTAGAGGTCGGAGTACCAGCCGCCGCCCTTCAGCTGGAAGCTGGTCCGCGACACCGTCCGCGCCATCCGGCTGCCGCCGCACTCGGGGCAGGCCGCCGGCGGCGGATCGGTCAGCTTCTGCATCACCTCGGTGAGGCGGCCACAGTCCTCGCAAACGAACTCGTAGATGGGCACCGTCGGATCATAAGGCCGAGGGCAGCGCCGCGGCCATGCTGGGTGAGGCTACCGGGAAGGGCGGCGGCCGCCGGGGCGGCCGGGGCTCCGGCCGGGCCCCGAGGGGCGAGTGGACGGCCGGCCGGGGCGAGCGCCGGCAGGGCGCGGGCCCGAGGGGCGCTGGCCGCC
>DASTGK010000565.1:0-11656 GCA_035719085.1 Anaeromyxobacteraceae bacterium | reverse complement strand
CGACCTCGCTCGCGCCCCGCACCGGCACCGACGTCCCGGTCGAGGACGTCGACGAGCGGGGGATGTGGCGCCTGGCCGCCGAGGCCCAGGCCGAGCTGGACCGGAGCGGCAAGCTGGTGTCCGAGCCGGCGCTGGAGGCCTGAGGTGGGCCGGGAGGCGTATGGCCGGCAGGCGGCGGGCGTGCTGCTGGAGGCCGCCCGCACCGAGCTGGCCGGCGGCCGCTACCGCGCGGCGCGGGCCCTGGCCGGGCGCCACGCCGAGCAGAACCCCGGCGATGCGCGGCCGCAGCTGACGCTCGCCGAGATCGACCGGCGCGAGGGCGACCCGGCGCGGCAGGACGAGGCCCTGGCCGGCTACCGCCGCGCGCTGGCGCTCGACCCGAGCGCGGCCGAGGGGTGGCGCGGCCTCGGGCTGGTGCTGAAGCGCCGCGGAGACCTGCCGGGCGCGCGCGACGCCCTGGCCCGCTACCTGGCGCTCGCGCCGCAGGCGACCGATCGCGCCATGATCGCCGCCGAACTGAGGGCGCTGTCTGGAGGGGTCCCATGAGACACCTCGCCGCCGTTTCGCTGCTCGCCGTGCTCGCCGGCTGCGCCACCACGCGGCCGGCGTGGGTGCCCACCGAGGAGCCGCTCCAGGCCGCGGGCGCCAGCTACTCGGTGCAGGCGCCGGCCGGCTGGATGCGCCGGAACGTCGATTCCAAGTCGTCGGAGGCGGACGCCCTCGTCGTCACGCGCGACGGGACGGCGCTCCAGAAGATCGCCTGCTCCTCCGTCGAGGTGGGGAAGCCGGTCGGGTTCGGGACGAGCAAGCGGACCGTCGAGGCCGGCATGAGCCCGGCCGAGCTCGGCGAGCTGGTGCTCGACGGCCTGAGGACCGAGGGGGGCATCACCGACCTGCAGGCGGTGGAGACGGCGCCGGCCCGGCTGGCGGAGCGGGACGGCTTCCACCTGCTCACCACCTTCCGCGACCACGGGCTCGCCAAGCGCGCGTCGCTGTTCGGCGTCCTCGAGGGGCGGCGGCTCTACCTGCTCTACTACGTGGCCCCCGAGCGGCTCTACTTCGAGCGCGACCGGTCCACGTTCGTCGACGTGGTGCGGAGCTTCAAGCTGAAGGGCGCGCCCCCGGCCAAGGCCCCAGCGCAGGTGCCGGCGGCGTAGGCCGCCCGGCGCACGCGTGGTATCCATGCCCCCGGGCGTCGAGCAGCCTGGGGGGGGATCCGCGTGCACGTCCTGGTCGTCGGCGGGAACCGCTTCGTCGGCCGGCTGCTCGTCTGGCGGCTCCTCGCCCAGGGCTGCCGCGTGACCGTCTTCAATCGCGGCAGGTTGAGCGACCCCTTCGGCGATCGCGTCGAGCGGCTCACCGGCGATCGGACCGGGCCGGAGCTGGAGCGGCTCCTCGCCGGGCGGACCTTCGACGCGGTCGTCGACCTGGCCGCGTACACCGGCAGCGCCGGCCGGCGCGCCGCCGAGCTCCTCCGCGGGCGCACGGGCCACTACGTGATGGTCTCCACGGGCCAGGTCTACCTGGTGCGCCAGGGGTGTCCGCGCCCGATGCGGGAGCCGGCGCGGGAGGAGGACTACGACGGCCCGGTGATGGCTCGGCCGGAGGACCCGGCCGATCTGGGCGACTGGGAGTACGGCATCGGCAAGCGCGACTGCGAGGACGCGATCGCCGAGGCGGTGCGCCGGGGCTTCCCCGCCACGCGCGTCCGCATCCCGATGGTGAACGGCCCGCTCGACTACTTCCACCGGCTGGAGAGCTACCTGTGGCGGCTCACCGACGGCGGCCCGGTGCTCCTGCCGGACGGCGGCCACCAGCGCGCCCGCCACGTCGACGGCGGCGAGGTGGCCCGCTTCATCGCGACCATCCTGGGCGACGAGCGGACGCTCGGGCGCGCCTACAACCTGGCGCAGGAGGAGGTGCCCACGCTCGCCGAGCTGGTCGGCCACCTCCGCGACCTGACGGGGAGCGGCGCGAGGATCGTGGAGGTGCCGTCCGACCAGCTCCGGGCGCACGGACTCCGCCCGGTGGACGTCTCCCCCTTCGACGACCCCTGGATGTCGCTCCTCGACCCGGCCCGGGCGCGCGACGAGCTCGGGTTCCGGCACGCCCCGCTCGCCGCGACCCTGGCGACGGTGACGTCGAGCTTCCTGTGCCGCACGCCGGCCAGCCCGCCGCCCGGGTACGATCGGCGCGAGCTGGAGCGGCGGGTGGCGGGGAGAGCACCACGCGAGACGCGCTACCCGCGGATGGCGAATCCGTGAGGAGTCCGGGGCGCCCGGACGGGGCGCCCCGGAGCCTATTCAGTAGATCGGCACGAGCCCGTAGCCCTGCGCCTGGTAGCCGATGAGCGAGACGAATCCGTCCGCGACCACCGTCAGACCCGGCACCAGGTGCGCCGGATCGACCCGGAACACGTCGAGGGCGATCTTGCAGACCTCGACGCGGATCTGCTGAGCCTTCAGGCCCTGGACCGCGCCGGCGATCTGCGCGAGCAGCGCGCGCTGCGCGGGCGTCGCGTTGGCGGGCGACTCGCCGGAGAGGTACTTCACGGTCGGACCGATCACCACGACCTTGAAGTCCGGCGCGATGCCCTGCTGTGCGAGGCTCCGGTGAGAACTCCCGATGAGCTCGAGATACTTCGCGAGCTTCGCGGGATCGTCGAGATCGACCAGGAACACGCCGTTCGCCGAAGTCACGCCTCGCAGCGCTTCCGCGTTGTCGTAGGTGGCGGCCCTGGCGCTCGGCGCGGCGACGGCTGAGAGCGCGATCGCGACCGCGAGCGCGAGGTGCTTCGCCGTAAAGGATGGGGATGTTCTCATCGAGTCTCCTTCGTTGACCCACGGCGACCGCCTGGCGAGATGCCAGCTGTGCCGAAGGGAGCAACCGGATAGACCGTTCTGTCTACTCCCGTCAACGTCGTTCTCTCCTGCGCTCCAGACCTCAGCGCGATCGCTGGGGTAGCTCTGGTTGCTCTGCACCGAACAGGCTGGTATACGTCCTTCGACCTGGGAGGGTCCGACGCGATGACGCCGCGCGAGAAGCTCATCGAGGCGGCCGCGGACCTCTTCTACCGACACGGCTGCCACGCCACCGGCATCGACGCGATCCTCGCCGCCGCGGGCGTCGCGAAGATGACGCTCTACAAGCACTTCCGCTCGAAGGACGAGCTCGTTCTGGCAGCGCTGCGCCGGATGGACGAGCGGTTCCGCAACGGGTTCATGGGGGCGGTGGAGAGGCGCGCGGCGACGCCCGCCGGCCGACTCGAGGGGCTCTTCGACGTCATGCGCGAGTGGGTGGAGGGCGAGGACTTCTTCGGCTGCCCGTTCGTCAACCTGACCGCGGAGTTCGCCGCGCACGACGACCCGGTCCACCTCGCCGCCGCCGAGCACAAGCGGCTCGCGCTCTCGTTCCTCGAGCGGCTCGCGCGCGACGCCGGCGCCGAAGACCCGCGGGCCCTGGCGCGCGCGCTCAAGCTGCTGCTGGAGGGGTGTACCGTCCTCGTTCAGGTCACCGGGCAGCGCGAGTTCGTGAACGACGCGCAAGAGACCGCGCGCCTCGTGATCCGCGAAGCGCTCCGGAAGCCGGGGCGGGCGCGGCGCGCTGGCGCCTGACGCCCCCGCCTAGGTCTGCTGCTTCTCGCCCTGCGCTGGCGGGGTCCCGTCCACCGAGAAGCGCCGGCCGGTCAGCTTCTCGAGCAGGGCGATGCCGAACAGGCCGCTCACGAGGTCGCCGCCGCCACCCCCGGCCCCGCCGATGACCAGGTTCTCGGGGATGAACTTGAGGTTGCTCGACGCGACCCGGTCGACGACGCGGATCTGGCCGAAGACCTCGCGCCCCATCGCCGCGACCTCGAGCTTGTAGGCCTCGGCCGTCGACGTGCCCTTCGCCAGGATGACGCCGGCCTCGGCGGTGCCGACCTTCTGGATGGCCTCGGAGTCGGCGGCGGCGTTGAGCCGCGTCGCCTCGGCCTTGCCGCCCGCCTCGAGCTTGGTGGCGGCGGCCTGGCCCTCGGCGGTCAGGATGGCGGCCTGCTTCGAGCCCTCGGCCTCCTTGATGCGCCCCTCGGCCAGGTTCTTCTGGATCTCGACGTTCCGCTCCGACTCGACCACCTTGGGCTGCATGTTGGCCTGGGCCGTGGCGTTCTCCAGGCTGCGCCGCTCCTCCTGCGCCTCCTTCTGGGTGGCGAAGGTCTTCTTCTCCTGCTCGGCGATCTGGCGGTCCGTCACCGTCCTGGTGAGCTCGACCGGCAGCACCACGTCGGCGATGAGCGTGTCCTTGGAGTCGATGTGGTGCACACGCAGCACCGCGTCGATGTGCTCCTTGGCCTTCTCCTGCAGCTCGCGCCGCTGGGTGTAGAGGTCGAGCGCCTTGATGTACTGGGCGGCGTTCCGGAAGTGGGAGCTGATGGCCGGCTCCAGCACCTGCGAGATCATGTTCCGCACCGAGCCCAGGTTGGCGATCACCTTGGGCGCGTTCTTCATGGGGATGTGGATGATGACGCTCACGTCCATGTTGACGTTGAAGGCGTCGGCGGTGCGCAGCGTGATGGTCTTCAGGCTGGAGTCGAGCTCATGGGCGCTGGAGCGCGTGTCGGCCCAGTTGAGGAGGATCTGCGTGGTGGGGACGACGTCCACCTTGCAGATCTTGGTGTTGAGGGGGTGCTTGCCGGGCTGGAGCGGCTCGGCCCAGATGCCCTTCTTCCCGTTGGCCACGATCTTGGCGTTGACGTCGTCGCTGGTGAGGTCGGCCCCCTCGGCGCCCACGTAGCTCGTGACCACGCCGCAGTTGCCGATCTGCACCTGCACCATGTCGACCTTCTCGACCGACGCGAACCAGGGGTTGATGGCGTAGTTCCCGGCGCGGAGCACCGGGATCTGCAGCCCCTTCTGCCCGCCGCCCTGCAGGTAGGCGTCGGGGTTCTGGAAGTTGTCGTGCAGCTCGAGCGACAGCTCGTCGGCGGCGATCTTCTGGTGGTCGACCAGGGGCTTGCCGTCGTTGACGGTGACGATGCCGACCTGATCGGCGCCGATGGTGGCCCAGTCCACGACCTCGATGACCTTGAAGAGCACCGGGTTGAGGCGGTAGACGCCGGGCATGAGGACGTCGAGCTGGCGCCCCCGCTCGCCGCCGTTCCGGATAAAGGCCTCGCCGTCGAAGAAGTTGCTGTGCCCGGTGACGTGCTTGGCGAGCAGGCGCCCCTCGGGGATGCGGGCGCCGTCGGTGGCCTCGACGAGGCCGATCTTCCCGCCGGGGATCCGGGTGATGGGCAGCTTCTGGACCCGGAACATGATGGTGTTGATGCGGTAGTTGCCCGGCTGCAGGAACAGGATCTGCGGCCCCTTCTGGCCACCGTTCCGGATGAAGGCGTCGGCGTCCTGGAAGCTGTCGCACTCGACCGGCGAGCCGAAGTTCCCGCCCTCGCGCACCACCTGGCGGCCGTCGATCGACTCGACGTGGCCCACCTCGGCGTCGCCGATCACCGTGGCCGGCACCTCCACCACCTCGAAGAGGTGCGGGTTGATCTGGTACTCGCCCTCCGGGAGGACGGCCAGCTGCGGCCCCTTCTGCCCGCCGGCGCGGAGGAAGGCCTCGCCGTCCTGGAAGAGGTCGCAGGGGACCGCCTGCGCCATGAAGCGGCCCGAGGGGATCGGAGCGCCCGCGACGGCGCGCACGACGCCGACCATGTTCTTGTGGATGACGGTGAAGTCCCGCTTGCTGACCCGGTAGATGAACGGGAGCAGGAAGTGGAACCCCGGGCCGAGGAGGCGGGCCTGGACGCCCACCTCGTCGCGGAGCGCCACCGTGCGGCCGGCCGGCATCTGCGTCCCGAACCAGCGGCGCTCGAGGACGATGACCTGGTTGCCCCGCGCGATGGTGAAGGAGTGGAACAGGACGACGAGCGCGAGCGCCACCGCGGCCACGGCGACGGCGATCTCGAGCAACGGAAGCGATGTCAGGCTCACGAGGCCCCCAGTCGGCGCGCGCCTGCGACGTGCCGGCGCCACCCGCCGAAACAGCGGGGCAGCGTAGCCCAACGTCGCTTGACGTTGGGCGAAGATCGCGACGCGGCGCGGTCCGGGAGCCCGCTAGAACGGATGCACGAACAGCCCGCTCCGCAGCTTCGGCTCGACATAGGGGCGGGCGGCGGAGCAGGCCCAGGCCACCGAGCACCTTGAGCATCGCCAGTAAGGACGGCGCCAGGCGGGCCGGCGGCGACGTGACCGCTGGAACTGATTGTATGAGCGTCCGCGCGATGAAAGAATGCTGGCTCCTTCGCCGCCCGGGGGTCGCATGCCGCTCATTGCAGGCTATCTTCTGGCGCTCGTTGCCGCCGCCGAGTGGGCGGTAGACGCCCAGACCGACCAGCAGGCCATCGCCGCGCTTCGGACGGCGGCCGTTGCCGGCACTGTCTCCGAGGCCAGCGCTCGGGCGGCGGGCTTCACTCCCGAGGTCCTCGACCGGATCGCGCAGAAGGCGACTTGTGCGGGTCAGGCGGCCTCGGTGAAGGCGCTGGTGGCAGCGGGAGCCCGCCCGCGCCAGTTCGGCCCCGCCGGCCTCGACTGCCTCCTGAAGGTGCACCCCGAGATCGACGCCGCCGTGCCGCCGGCCAGCGTCGAGGTGCGCTGGACCGAGCTCGCCACCTTCCTGGTGGACGTTGGCGTGCCGCCGGCCCCGCTGCTGGCGCCCGCTGCGGCCCACTGCGCCGAGGGCATCGCGCTCCTCGCCATCGCTCGCGGTGCCGACGTGAACCGACCCGACGTCACCGGCGCTGCCCCCATCGCCCGTTCCCTCCGATGCGCGGGCGACCTCTTCGACCGGCTCCTCGCCCACGGCGCCTCCACCAAGGACCAGCCCGGCCAGGTTCCGCTCCTCCACCAGCTCGCCCTCCTCCCGCTCGACCAGCCGCTCTTCGAGGCTCGGCTCCACGCGCTCCTCCAGGGCGGGGCGGACCTGAACGCTCGGGATCGGAACGGCGCGACGCCGCTCGCCTATGCCTGCGATGCACGATCGCCACGCGTGCTGACGCTCCTCGCCGCCAAAGTCGATCCAAACCTTGCCGACCGCGGCGGCGTCACGCCGCTCATGCAGCTCATGCGACACGGCTCCCCGTGCGCTGCCCTGGAGGCACGCGACGCTGGGAGCCGGCCTGGAAGCTGGGCGATGAGGGAGCGAGCGCGCAAGGAGACGGAGTGCCGCCAGCAGGTCGAGCTGCTCGAGGCCCTCCTGGGCGCCGGAGCCAACCCCCGCGCCGAGGACCACAAGGGGCGAGATGCGCTGGAGGAAGCCGCCAGGTCCGGCTGCCGCCCCTGCCTCGAGAAGCTCGCGGAGCACGGGGTCGGACCGGACACCGCCAACAAGGCCGGCCAGCCCCCGCTTCACCGGGCCGCGGTCAGGGACGGGCACGGGGACACCGGGGCCATCGGCACGCTGGTCCACGCCGGCGCCCACCTGAGCCGGCGCGACGCCAAGGGACGCACACCGTACGAGGTGGCGAAGGAGGCTGGGACCCTCTCGGAGGTTGGGCACCTCCTGGCCCTCCCCACCCGGCCGCTCCAGCCTCTGTCGTCGGCCTCGGCCTCTTCCACGCTGGTGGAGCAGGGGCGACCGCCGACGTTTTACGCCCCGGGCAAGGCCATCGACGGGACCTTCGCCACCTGCTGGTGCAAGGGTGTTCCGGGGCACGGCATCGGCGAGTGGCTCCAGGTCGACCTGAAGAAGGCGGCGAAGATTCGGGGCCTCCGCGTCTACCCGGGTTGCGGCGCCGACGACGCCACCTACTTCGCCAACAACCAGATCTCGGAGCTCCGGGTGGTGGCCGGTGACGCCTCGAAGGAGGTGTACCTGTCGCCCGAGCGGCGCTTCACCGACGTCGCCTTCGACACCAAGTCCACCGTCTCGTCGCTCCGCCTCACCATCCTCGCGGTGGCGGAGGACGACATGATGAACCCACGCAAGTACGACGACACCTGCATCGGCGAGATCCAGGTTGACCTGGAGTGACCACGTGAAGACCGCCACCTCGCTGCTCGCCGCGCTCGCGCTCTTGCCGCAGGTCGCCTCCGCAAATGGCGGGTCGGCCGGCACCTACGAGGCGCAGACCAGCGGCGCCATGGCCGGCGCCCACCCTGGCCCGCTCGTTGAGGCCGCCCTCGTGCAGGACGACGACGTCGAATGTCTCTCGGAGAGGCTGGCCATCGCGCTGAACGGCGACCAGGTCGCCGTCCAGGTCGACTATGTCTTCGTGAACCGGGGGGCCACCAAGACGCTGCGCTACGCCTTCCCATTCGCGCTCGGGCAGGATGAGACGTTGGTCGGGAGCGCACGCAAGGTGACCCGGCGGTATGGCGAGCCGGCCAGCTACGCCATCACCGTGGACGGGAAGCCCGTGAAGGCGGAACAGCGTGCTGGGGCCCTGGTGCCACCGGAGATTCCCACTCCCCGCATCGACGACACCACACCGTCCGAGGCGGCGCCCGGCACCACGAAGACGCGCTACCGCTGGGACTACCGGGTCTCCTCGATCACCTTCCCAACCGGCGTGGAGCGCCGGGTCCGGGTCAACTACACGACGCCCTACCTCGTCTACATGAAGCGCTCCGAGCTCGGCCACGCAATGAGCCCTGGCGAGTTCAGCTACATCCTTTCCACCGGAGGGCAGTGGCGCGGAGGGACCATCGGCTCACTGAAGATCCGCGTGGCCTCCGAGTTCACGCCGCTCGCCCAGATCCAGATTGACGGCTTGCCGTTCAAGCGGGAGCGGACCGCGTGGAGCTTCGAGGCCACGGACTTCAAGCCCACGACCTCCAGCAACCTCGTGGTGCGCCGCTCCGAGCTGACCCTCGTCGAGCTCCAGCCAGGGGAAGGTGTGCCCGAGAATGTCGTGAGAGAGATCGTCGGCCTGCTGGGCGCCGGTTGGCTGACGCCTCCGGTCGGGGGCAAGGTGCCGGTGCGGATCGAGCTCCTCGTCGGCGAGGCCGCTGACCGCGGCGCCAGCGAGGTGCGCGCGCGCGTCGGCGGCCGCTTCCGCCTTGGCCTGGCGTTCGGCCAGGAGGCTGGCGCTGCAAGGCTCACCCGCGCCCGCGTCGAGGTCGCCTTCCAGGAACATGAGCCCGAGATCTTCCACGCAACCTTCGCAAAGGTCGACCCGCGCGACGTCACCGCGGCTGGGGGCTATCGGTCCATCTGGTTCGACGCCGACGAGGCGCCGACCACGATCACGATCATCCCGGTCGAGGTGGAACCAGGGGCCAAGGGTGAGCGGCGCCTCCGAATCGACCACATCATGCTCCACCAGGACATCTCCAACTACGACGCCCACGTGGCCACACCGCGGTGAACCCACTACCAGTCGCCCTGGCGTTCGGCCTGACGCTTGCCTCGTCAGCCGCAGCCGCCGGATCGCCGGTCGCCGTGACCATCCGGTTCGAGGTCGGCGGGCTCCCGATGGCGACGGGGACCGCTTTCCCCCGCCTGGTCCAGGACCGCTGGCCGTTCGGTGTCCTCGACGAGCACGACCTCCTGCTCCAGGCGTGGCTCTCCACGCCGCACCGGGTCACGATCCGCGACTCCGGCTACGCGGAGTCCGCCGCCGCCCTGGCCCGGTTCCGCGCCGACCTGCCCCGGCGGCGCGACGCCGGCCTCGTCGCTCGGGTGGAGGACTCCCACGCCGGCTCCTTCTTCCACCTCCGCGAGGCGGTCGCCGCGGGGGCGGCCACGCTCGTGGTCCTCGACGCCCATGACGGCGCCCAACCAGCTCGCCGGCGAGTTGGCCCAGCACGAGGCGACGCCGGCGTGGCTCCGCCGGCTCCGAGACCGCGGCGCCATCCAGCCCACCGACTGGACCGACTCGCTCATCCCCTGGGGGCTCGACCGGGTGCTCTGGCTCGGCCCCTGGGACGAGCAGGACCGGGTGGCCGCCGGGGCGACCGCGCGCGACCGGCTCTGCGCGCTCTCCCGGCGCCTTCCCGACCACGGCTTCACCTGCCGCGCCTCCCAATTCGAGGCCGCCGACCTCGACGCCGTCCTGGCGCTCCCGGCAGGCACGCCCGTGGTCGTCTCCTTCGACCTCGACTTCCTCCTCCGGGCCGACGGGACCGACCTCCGGCGCGCCGATGCGCTGCGCCGGGTCCTGACCCACTTCACCGACGTCCGCGGGCTGAGCGTGGCGCTCTCGCGCCCCTGGTTCCCCGAAGGCGCTCACGTGAAGCCAAGTCGAGAAGGGGCTCTTCGAGCGGCGAAGGGCCGAGAAGCAGAAGGCGCGCGACGAAGACCAGCGGGCACTCGAGACCGGGCAGGTGATCGCCGAGAAGCTCAGGCGAAGGAACGGGCTCTTCGCGGGCCTGAAGGTCCGATTGGAGCTCCACACGGTAGAGAAGCTCTGGTGACCAGAGCGGCCCCGGCGGGGTTCGGCAACCTGCCGGCGCGGTGCTATCCTCCACCCATGGCGCGGGACCCCCGAGACTTGAAGCGGCTGGCCGACGAGCTGGCCTCCCTCTCGCCCGAGGACCGGGCGCGGGTCCTGGCCGAGGTTCGGCAGCGCCACGCGCGTCGCCCGCTGCCCAAGGGCTTCCGGCCGCCGGTGCTGAAGGCGAGCGGCGGCCGCTGGATCGGCGGCGACCTCCGACGCGAGAGCCTGTACGGCGACGATGGCCGCTGACCTCGTCTTCATCGACACCAACGTGCTGGTGGCCGCCTCGGTCGAGGGCCACCCCAGCCACGCTGTCGCGACCGCGCTCCTCGATCGACTTGCGGACCAGGGCACGACCGCCTGCGTATCCGCCCAGGTCTGCCGCGAGTTCCTGGCCGTCCTCACCCGCGGGCCGATCGAAGGCCGCTCGTTCGGGGTCGAGGAGTCTTTAGAGGTCCTCGACGGCTGGATGACCGCCTGCGACGTGCTGGACGACAGCGGCGCGGTCCTGCCCGAGCTCCTGGTCTCGGAAACGGACGTCTCCGAGGGCAGAAACGACGCCGTCGGTGCGGAGTATTCCGAGATCGAACCCGTCAGAACGGGTGCACGAACAGCCCGCTCCGCAGCTTCGGCTCGAACCAGGTGCTCTTCGGCGGCATGATCTTGCCGGCGTCGGAGACGCTCATCACCTGCTCCACCCGCGTCGGGTAGAGGTGCAGCGCCAGCGCCCAGCCCTCCTGGTCGACGCGCCGCTCGAGCTCCTGGTGGCCGCGGATGCCGCCGACGAAGTCGACGTCCTTCGACGTGCGCGGGTCGGTGATGCCGAAGAGCGGCTGGAGCAGCTGGTCCTGCGCGATCTGGCAGTCGAGCGAGGCGACGGGGTCGTGGGCGGGGTAGCTGCCGGGGCGCACGTGGGCGTGCCACCAGCGGCCGCCGAGGAAGACGCCGAAGGCGAGCGGGTGGTCGGGCGCCGGCGAGGTGGCCGGCTCGACGTCGAGCACCTGCCGCAGGTCGGACAGCAGCGCCGTCGGCGAGCGCCGCTGCGGATCCCGCACCAGCCGGTTGTAGGCCAGGATCTGCATCTGGTCGTGCGGGAAGACGACGGCCAGGAACTGGCCGTGGTCGCCGGGCTGGCCCTTCCGCTGCGCGTGCACCCGCGACGCCGCGGCCGAGCGGTGGTGGCCGTCGGCCACGTAGAGCGCCGGCACCTCGCGGAAGAGCGCCTCGAGCCGCGCGGCCACGTCC
>DASTGK010000564.1:0-6558 GCA_035719085.1 Anaeromyxobacteraceae bacterium | reverse complement strand
TCCCCTCCCCCCGCTCGGCGCTCCGCACGCAGCGGCAGCGCGACTGGGCCCGCAAGCTCGCCGACAAGGGGCGGCTCGTGCTCGACGACGTGACCTTCGCGGGCCGCACCGGCAACCTGTCGCGCGACGGCGGCCTCGCCGACCTGGCGCTCGTGCTCGCCGCCTCGCCCGACCTCACGGTCCGGATCGACGGGTACGTCGACGCCACCGGCGACCCGGCCGAGGACGCGCGCGTCTCGTACGACATGGTGAAGGCAGCGGCGCAGCGGCTCATCGACCTCGGCGTCGAGGGGAGCCGCGTCGGCACCGCCGGCCACGGCGGCGAGAACCCCCTCCTCCCCAACTTCACGGCGCGCGGCCGGGCGGCCAACCGGCGGCTCGAGGTGGCCTCGCCCCGGTAGCGGTGGTGGGTGCGGCACCTCCTTGCGCCGCATCGCACCCGGCACCACCGTCTGTTCAGGCGGCGAGCCCGGGGGTCGGGACGCCACCGCCCGCTCGCGGGTGGCGCTTGACAGCTTACCCCCAGTTGGGGTGTCTGGAGACCCCGCCACCCGTGCCGAGCGATCACCCAGTCCCCGCGCCTCCGCCAGCGCTCCCTGCCGAGGGCCAGGGCGCCCTCTCGCGCGCCGGCGTGCTGCTCATCTCGCTCGGCCTCATCGCCTGCGTGGCCGTGGGCGACCTGCTCACCGGCACCGACGTCAACTTCACGCTCCTCTACCTCGCGCCCATCGCCTTCGGCACCTGGCTCAGCTCGCTCGGCGGCGGCGTGGCCCTCTCGGTCATCGCCTCCATCGCCTCCATCGTCGCGGACCTGGCGGCGCGCCAGGGGCGGCCGCTGGCGCCGGCGGTGCTCGCCTGGAACCTGGTGGTGCAGCTCGGCGTCTACCTGGCGGTGGTGCTGCTCCTCTCCGGCTTCCGCACCCGGCTCGAGGGGGAGCAGCTGCTCGCCCGCACCGACGTGCTCACCGGCGTCGCCAACCGGCGCGCCTTCTTCGAGGCGGCCGAGCTGGAGCTGGAGCGGGCGCGGCGCCACGGCCGGCCGCTGACGCTCGCCTACGTCGACGCCGACGACTTCAAGTACGTGAACGACGCCCTCGGCCACGCCGAGGGGGACGCGCTCCTCGCCACCATGGCCCGCACGCTGCGCACCTCGACGCGCGCCGTGGACGCGGTGGCCCGGCTCGGCGGCGACGAGTTCGCGCTCCTCCTGCCGGAGACCGACGGCCCCACCGCCCAGGCGCTCCTCGCCCGCCTGCGGGCCACGCTCCAGGCCGCCATGGCGCAGAACGGCTGGAAGGTCGGCTTCTCCATGGGGGCCGCCACCTGGCTCGTGGCCCCGGCCACCGTGGACCAGCTCATGGCGCGCGCCGACGAGCTGATGTACGAAGCGAAGCGCACCGCCAAGGGCTCGATCCGGCTCGCGGTGATCGGCGCCGGCGATCCCGCCGCG
Source organism: Anaeromyxobacteraceae bacterium (assembly GCA_035719085.1). Taxonomy (GTDB): domain Bacteria; phylum Myxococcota; class Myxococcia; order Myxococcales; family Anaeromyxobacteraceae; genus JADKCZ01. The sequence continues at coordinate 5,108 of DASTGK010000564.1, read as the reverse complement.
CCGGCCACCACGCCGCAGCCCGGCCCGTACCACGGAGCGTGAGTTGAGGTTCTTCGCCACCTGCGCCAAGGGGACCGAGGGCGCCCTGCGCGCCGAGCTCGCCGCGCTCAAGCTGCCGGCCCTGCGCGGCGGCCGCGGCGGCGTCCACTTCGAGGGGCGGCTGGAGCACGGCGCCAAGGCCTGCCTGCACTCGCGCACGGCCATGCGCGTGCTCCTCGAGCTCGCCACCTTCCCGGTGGACGGCGCCGACGCGCTCTACGAGGGGGCGCGCGCCGTCGACTGGACCGCCTGGCTCACCACCCGCACCACGCTGGCCGTCGAGGCGACCGGCGCCGCGCCGGGCATCACCCACACCGGCTTCGCCGCGCTCAAGGTGAAGGACGCGGCGGTGGACGCGCTGCGGGAGAAGCTGGGTGGGCGGCCGGACGTGGACACCAAGGACCCGGACGTGCGGATCGTGCTCCACCTCGACGGCGGCCAGGCGACGCTCTCGCTCGACCTCGCCGGCGAGCCGCTCCACCGGCGCGGCTGGCGCACCACCACCACGGTGGCGCCGCTCAAGGAGACGCTCGCCGCCGCGGTGCTGCTCCTCGGGCGCGTCGAGGCGGACCGCCCCTTTGTCGACCCGCTCTGCGGCTCCGGCACGCTCGCCATCGAGCAGGCGCTGCGGGCGCGCCGGGTGCCGCCCGGCCTCGACCGGGCCTTCGGCTTCCAGCGCTGGCCCTGCTACCGCGCCGAGCTGCAGTCGCGCTGGGACAAGCTCAAGGCCCAGGCGCGCGCCGAGGTGCTGCCGGCCGCGCCGGCGCCCATCCTGGCGGCCGACCTCCACCCGAAGGCGATCGACGCCTGCCGCCGCAACGCCCACCTGGCCGGCGTGGCCGGCGACGTGCTCATCGAGCAGGCCGACGCGCGCGACCTCCAGCCGCGCTTCGACCCGGGCACGCTCTGCATGAACCCGCCCTACGGCGAGCGGCTCATGGGCGAGGAGGACGGCCCCGGCGACCGGGCGGCGCAGCGGACGCAGGAGCGGAAGCTGGCCGGCTTCTACCGCGGCCTCGCCGAGATGCTGGCGCGCCACGCCGGCTGGAGCGCCGTGGTGCTCGCCGGGAACCCCGCGCTCGGGAAGGAGATCGGCCGGAAGCCGGAGATCGACCACCGGCTCTGGAACGGGCCGCTCGAGATCCACCTGCTGCGCTACCGGCTCTGATCCCGCGCGGGACGTGCGCCGCCGCGCGCCCCGGCCGGCGTGCAACCTGCACGACGGGGCGAGCGCGCCGCGCGGCCCCGGTCGTGCCATGATCGGCGCGTGACCGCCGACGCCACCGCCCCCTCCCCGAACGTGCTCGTCGTCGACGACGAGCGGAACATCCGCGCCACCCTGGCCGTCTGCCTGGAGGGGCTCGGCTGCCGCGTGGCGCAGGCCGCCACCGGCGCCGCCGCGCTCGAGGCGCTCCGGCTCGCCCCCTACGACCTCGCCTTCCTCGACCTGCGGCTCGGCGAGGAGAGCGGGCTCGACCTCATCCCGCGGCTCCTGGCCGAGCGGCCCGGCCTCGACGTGGTCGTGATCACCGCCTACGCCACCTTCGACACCGCGGTCGAGGCGGTGCGGCGCGGCGCCGCCGACTACGTGCCGAAGCCCTTCACCCCGGCGCAGATCCGGCTGCTCGTCGAGCGGCTCTCGGCCCGGCGCGCCGCGGCGGCGCGCGTCGGCGACCTCGAGTCGCGCCTCGGCGAGGCGGCGCCGGAGGTCTCGCTCGAGACCGGCTCGCCCAAGCTGCGGGCGGTGCTCGAGGTGGTGCAGCGCGCCGGCGCGGCCGACGTGGCGGTGCTGCTGCGCGGCGAGAACGGCACCGGCAAGGGGGTGCTGGCCCGGGCGCTCCACGAGGCCTCGCCGCGGCGGGCCCGGCCGTTCGTGGTGGTGAGCTGCCCCACGCTCACCGAGGAGCTGCTGGCGAGCGAGCTCTTCGGCCACGCCAAGGGGGCCTTCACCGGCGCGGTGCGCGACCGGCCTGGGCGCGTCGAGGCGGCCGAGGGCGGCACCATCTTCCTCGACGAGATCGGCGAGATCCCGCCCGCGCTGCAGGCGAAGCTGCTCCGCTTCCTGCAGGAGAAGGCCTTCGAGCGCGTCGGCGAGACGCGCACCCGCACCGCCGACGTCCGCATCGTGGCCGCCACCAACCGCGACCTCGAGGACGAGGTGAAGGCCGGCCGCTTCCGCGAGGACCTGCTCTACCGGCTCAACGTGGTGGAGGTGACGGTGCCGCCGCTGCGCGAGCGGCCGGAGGACGTGCTGCCCCTGGCGCGCCGCTTCCTCGCCTTCTTCGCCCACGCGGCGAAGCAGCCGGTGGCCGAGCTGGCGCCCGCCGCCGAGCGGGCGCTCCTCGCCTACCCCTGGCCCGGCAACGTGCGCGAGCTGAAGAACGTCATCGAGCGGGCCACCATCCTCTCGCCCACGCGCGTGCTCGAGCTCGAGTCCCTGCCGGAGCGGCTGCGCGAGCAGGTGTCGGCGGTGCCGGTGCTCGGCGGCGACTTCGACCTCGAGGCGATCGAGCGGGAGCACCTGCTGCGGGTGCTGGCGCGCGCGCCCACCATGGAGGAGGCGGCGCGGATCCTCGGGATCGACGCCTCCACCCTGTGGCGGAAGCGGAAGAAGCTCGGCCGGTAGGCCGGCGGGGCGCTACTCGGTGAGGACGAGCCGGTGACGCACGCCGTCGGCCGTCTCGAAGCGGAAGCCGCTCACCCGGCCGCCCTCGGCCGCGCCCACGGCCTTGAGGGCCGCCTCGAGATCCGACGCCAGCTGCCGCGGCACGCCCAGCTGGTCGAGCGTCCGCTCGGCCGCCAGCTGCTCCTCGCTCTCCTGGAACCAACGCATCTGCTGCTCCTTCTCCCTCGGCGGCCCCCGACGGGGGGCGGCACCGGGCGACCCATGCATGGCGCCGCGCCGCGTCGCCGTCCAATCGATTGATCGGTCGCGATGGATTCCATACGGTTATGGACATGGAGCTGCGCCTCCTGCGGTCGTTCCAGGTGCTGGCCGAGCAGGGCCACTTCGGCCGCGCCTCGCGCGCCCTCCACCTGAGCCAGCCGGCGCTGACGAAGCAGATCCACCAGCTCGAGGCCGAGGTGGGCGCGCCGCTCTTCGTGCGCGGGCGGCAGGGGGCGCAGCTCACCGCCGTCGGGCGGGTGCTGGCCGACGAGGTGGCGCCGCTCCTGCGCCACGCCGACCGGGTGCTCGACCGCGGGCGGCGCGCCGCGCGCGGCGAGGTGGGCGAGCTGCGGCTCGGCTTCGGCATCGCCACGAGGCTCCTCGTGCCCCGGCTCGTCTCGCGCTTCCGCCGCGCCCACGCCGACGTGCAGGTGACGCTGCAGGACATGTCGACGCCGGCGCAGCTCGACGCCATCCTGCGCGGCGCGCTCGACGTCGGCTTCGTGCGGCTGCCGGTGGAGAAGCCGCTCGCCTCCCTGCCGGTGGTGGAGGACCTGCTCATCCTGGCCGTGCCCGAGGCGCGCCGCGCCGAGCTGGCCGGGCGGCCGCGGACCGCGCTGCGCGACGAGCCGTTCGTCGAGCTCGGGGCCTCGCGCTCGCCGAGCTTCCACGACCACGTCCTGCGCGTGTGCGCCGCCTACGGCTTCCGGCCGCGCGTGGCCCAGAGCGCCACCGAGCTCTTCACCGTGCTGGCGCTCGTGGCCGCCGGCATGGGGATCGCCGTCGTGCCGAGCTCGGTGACGGTGACGCGCGTGGAGGGCGTGGCCTACCTGCCGCTCGACACGCCCGAGGCCCGCTGGCGCGTCGGCGCCGCCTGGAACCCCGGCGCGCACAGCCCGGTGCGCGAGGCGTTCCTGGCGCTCCTGAAGGAGGGCCTGGCGCGGGGGGCGAGGGGGCGCGGCGGCGGGGGGTGAGCCGCCCGGCTACTTCGCGAGGACGACGTGCATGGCCCGCTCGCTGGCGGCGTGCTCCGTGCACCTGTACCCGAGGCCCGGCAGGTCGATGCCGGCCAGCAGGTGCTCGCCGCGGCCGAGGAGCGCTGGCGAGACGGCGAGGTGGAGCTCGTCGATGAGGCCCGCCGCGAGGTACTGGCGGACGGTGGCGACGCCGCCGCCCAGCCGGACGTCCCTGCCCTGGGCCGCCTCCTTGGCGCGGCGCAGCGCGGCCTGGATGCCGTCGGTCACGAAGTGGAAGGTCGTGCCGCCCTCCATCGCGATGGGCTCGCGGGCGTGGTGCGTCAGCACGAAGACCGGCACGTGGTAGGGCGGGTTCGCGCCCCACCACCCCTTCCAGCCGTCGTCGGGCCAGGGGCCTCGCGACGGGCCGAACATGTTGCGGCCGAGGATCCAGGCGCCGACGTTCTCGAAGCCGCGCGCCGCGAAGGCGTCGTCGACGTCCTCCCTGCCCGGCGCGTCGCCGATGAGCGGGCCGGCGAAGTCGGCGTGGATCCGCTGGAACGTCTTCGTGCCGAGGACCCACTGGTGCAGCGCCATGCCGCCGACGCCCATCGGGTTGGCCAGGTCCTGGCCCGGGCCGGCGCCGTAGCCGTCGATGGAGATGCCGAACGCGTTGACCCGAAGCCTCTGCATGCGCGCTGCTCCTTCCTCTCGGCGCTGTCACCGCCGACGATCCGGCGACGGCCGCGCTCCCGACATGGCGACGAACGAGCTCGGCGTGGATCGACACGCCCCAGCCAACGTAGCCCGGGCGAGCCGGCCGTTCAGCGCGCGCAGTGAAGGACGCTTCGAACGCCCCATCGTGGCTGCGCGCTTCATCGGGACGACATGCGTGCCGGTCACGCGCCGCGTCGCCCCGCGTGCCGCTGCATCCACGCCTCGCCGAAAACCTGCCTGGCGGCCAGGTCGTTGTGGAACCGGCAGAGCACCCTGAGGTTGTCGATTGTGCTGGGGCCGCCGCGTGCCGCCGGGAGGACGTGATCCAACTCCAGCCGGTGGGTCGAGCCGCAGACGCCTCCGCCGGTGAGGGGCCACTGGCAGCATCCCTCGTCGCGGAGCCAGACGGCTCGGCGGACGTGGGCGGGGATGGCGGGCCGCGGACCGGCCTCCCCTGGGGCGCCGCTGGGCGACCGAGGATCGGCGCTCGGCGTGGCGCGCGGGTTCTT
>DASTGK010000563.1:0-4318 GCA_035719085.1 Anaeromyxobacteraceae bacterium | reverse complement strand
GGGCGGGCCGGTGGGCCGGCGGGGGCGGCTTGCCGGGGGCGCCGAGCGGCGCGGCGGTGATGGTCTCGCCGCGCAGCACCGCCGAGACCTTGCCGCCCTCGGTCAGCACCACGCGGCCGGTCAGCTCGATGGCGTCGGTCGGGTCCTCGGCCTCGACGGCCACCTCGACGTCGAAGTCCTCGATCGGCGCCGGCGCCGGCGGGACCACCTGCTCGCGCGTCGGCAGCGGCGCCGGCAGCAGGTCGCGCAGCGCGTCGACCAGCTTCTTGCCGGCGAAGGGCTTCTCGAAGTAGCCGGCGGCGCCGTGCTGCAACCGCGCCTCGTTGGCCGCCCGGCCGCCCTTGAAGACGCCGGTCATGAAGACGAACGGGATGTTCTGCTTGCGCAGCGCCGCGCCGACCTCGTAGCCCATCATGTCGGGCAGGAGGACGTCGATGGCGGCCGCCGCCGGCCCCTTGGCGATGAGGTCGATGGCGGCGCGCCCCTTCGGCGCGGTGAGCGGCTCCCAGCCCTCGGACTCGACCAGGCGGGCCAGCAGGGTGAGCAGCTCGGCGTTGTCGTCGACGAGGAGGATGCGCGGGCGGGCCATCGGGCTTGCGACCATACCATGCGTTCGCGGCGTGGTCCGATCGGCGGCCGGTCCGCGGGTGGGTGCGCGGCCTACGCCGTCGGATCCCGTCCGACCGTGAGCGCCGGGATGCTGGCCGCCAGCGCGATGTGCTCCGCGGTGCGCAGCCGGGCGCGCGCCAGGCGCGGATCGGGCGGCGGGCCGGCCCAGCGGAGCAGCGCCTCCACGCGGGCCCGCGCCTCGGCGAGCCGCTCGCGGGAGATGCGGCCGTCCTCCACCGCGCCGCGCACCAGGTCGATGGCCTGGTGCTGCACCTCGGCCGAGCGGCAGACGAGCAGCTGGTCGACGCCGGCCGCCACCGCCCCGGGCGCCGCCACCTCCAGCGGGAAGTGGCCGGCGATGGCCGCCATCTCGAGCGCGTCGGAGACGCAGCAGCCGGTGAAGCCGCAGCGCTCGCGCAGGAGCCGCATCACCGCCGGCGAGAGCGTGGCCGGCCGGTCGGGGTCGAGCGGCTCGAAGACGACGTGGGCGGTCATCACCGCCGCCACGCCGGCGCGGGCGAGCGCGGTGAAGGGCGGCAGCTCCACCGCCTCGAGCCGGGCCATGGCGTGGGGCAGGCGCGGCAGGGCGAGGTGGGAGTCCTGGCTGGTGTCGCCGTGGCCGGGGAAGTGCTTGGCGCAGGCGGCCACGCCCTCGGACTGGAGGCCGCGGGCGAGCGCGGCGCCGAGCCGGCCGACCAGCGCCGGGTCGCGCCCGAAGCTCCGGTCGCCGATGACCGGGTTCTGCGGGTTGGTGTCGACGTCGACCACCGGCGCGTAGTCCTGGTCCACGCCCACCGCGCGCAGCTCGCGGCCGAGCAGCGCGCCGGTCTCGAAGGCGAGCCGCTCGTCGCCGGCCTGGCCGAGCGCGCGCATGGGCGGCAGCTCGGTGAACCCCTGCGGCGCGCGGAGGCGGGCCACGCGCCCGCCCTCCTGGTCGATCGAGACGAGCAGCGGCCGCCCGGCGGCGCGCTTGAGCGCGGCGGTCAGCTCGGCCACCTGCTCGGCCTCGACGACGTTGCGCGCGAAGAGGATGACGCCGCCGACGCCGCGCCGGATGAGCTCGAGGACCTCGGGCGAAGGCGTGGTGCCTTCGAAGCCGACGCAGAGGAGGGTGGCTGCTTCGCGGTCGAGGGTCATGGCAGCGGCTCCCGTTCCAAGGGCAAGCGCCCGTCGAAGACCGTCAGGATCTGCACCTCGTCACCCGACAGCCGGTACACGATCCGGAAGTGGCCCTCGACCACCTCGCGCAGCCCCGAGCCGGGCAGTTCGGGCACCAATCGACCTCGGCGGGGGAGGCTACCCAGCGCCGCCATCCGCGCGTGCAGCTTCGCGACCAGGCGGTCCGCCGAGGCTGGATCCTGCGCCGCGACGAAGTCGTGGATGGCCTCGAGCCGCGCGTGCGCCCGGGGCGTGAGGACCACCTTCACCTGGAGCGCCTCTTCGTGCGCTTCGCCAGCCTGGCCTTCGACTCCTCGAGCGTCATGAGCCGGCCGGCGTCCGCCTCGGCCAGGCCAGCCTCGACCTCCTCGACGAACCGCTCCCTCGCGGTGAGCCGGTCGTACTCGGCGGGCGACAGCATCACCGCCGCGGGCCGGCCGTTCTGGGTGATGACGAGCGGCTGACCGGTCTCGTTGGTGCGCGCCAGCCACTTCTTGGCCTGGGCCTTGAATTGCCCGACCGGGACGACGTCTTCGGAGACCATGAGAATCCGCATGGTCTCATTATGGTCCTTTAACGGACCTTCCAACAACCCCCTAGCCCAGCAGCAGCCCCTCCGCCAGGAAGAGGGCCACCGCGACCGCGAGGAGGATGGACTGCAATTCCGAACCCGAACCCGAACCCGCACCCGAACCCGTCGGCCGTGCCCATGCCGCCGTGAGTCCGTGCCCCCTGCCCGTGCCCGAGGGGTCAGCCGCGAAGACCTCGCTGGTGCCGGGGCACGGGGTTGGGGGGCCACGGGCCACGGAGCTCACGGAGACGGAGCACGCGTTCGGGTTCGGGTTCGGGTTCGGCCTATCCGAGCAGCAGCCCCTCCGCCAGGAAGAGGGCCACCGCGACCGCGAGCAGGACGGACCAGAGGGGCACCGCGTGCGTGGCCGCCGCGCCGCCGCCCTGCCCCTCGACGCGCGCGTGGGCCTCGCCGCCGAACCAGGCGGTCAGCTCCGACGGCTCGAGCCGGCGCGTGTCCGACTCGCGCGGATCCGGCGTCACGGCGAAGGCGAGCGCGGGCTCCAGCTTCTCGGCGCCGTGCTCCAGCACCTTCACCTGCCACAGCCCCGGCTCGGGCGGCGCGAAGGTGACCGCCAGGCCGCCCTCGGCCGGCTCGAGCCCGGCCGCCTCGAGCTCGCGGCGCGGGTGCTCCTTGCCGTCGGGGCCGACGAGGGCCACGAGCACGCGCCCCTCGCCGAGCCGGATGGTGCGCGCGGCGCCGACCACCGAGGGGACGTCGCGCCGCTCCTCGAGCGAGCCGGAGAGCCAGGCGGCGAAGCGCTGCATGGCCGGGAGGAAGCTCGTGCGGATGGGCCAGTCGGACCAGTCGCGGTCGACGGTGGAGGTGTAGAGGAGCACGCGGCCGCGCCCGCGCCGCGCCTCGACCAGCGCCGGGGCGCCGTCGTCGTAGGCGGCGAGCACCGCCGGCGCCTCGCCCTTGGCCGCCGGGCGCGTCAGCATGTAGCGCTGGAAGCGGGCGCCGAGCAGCCCCTCGCGCGCCTCGCCGGTGAAGACCGAGAGGGCGGGGTGCGTCTCGTCGATGCGCGCCAGCCGGGCGGCGCGGGCCTCGCCCTGCCCCTTCTCCGCCGCGGTCTTCACCACGTGGAGCGGCAGCGGCAACAGCCGCCCCAGCTCGCGCCCGTAGGCGTCCGGGTCGACCTGGTCGCCCATGGAGATGAAGAGGCCGCCCCCCTCCTCGACGAAGCGGACGAGGTCGCCGGTGCGGCCGGCGGCGGAGCGGACGTTGAGCAGGAAGACCACGTCGAACTTCGCCAGGTCGGCCTCGCGCAGCGCCTCGCCGTCGACGAGCGTCGGCCGGACCGGCGAGGCGGGCGAGCCGAGCGCCGAGTCGACGAAGTAGGCCTCGTCGCGGAACTTCTGCGGCGACGGCGCGCCGTCGACCACCAGCGCCCGGATCTCCTTCGGCACGGTGACGGTGAGCGCCCGCTCGTCGTCGAGCGCGAGCGCGTCGCCGGGGAGCGAGACCGAGAGCGTGGACGGACCGCCCGCGGCGAAGGACCAGGAGAAGGTCTTGCGCGCCGAGCCGCCGGCCGAAAGGTCGACGAAGGCGCGGATGGCGGGGCGCGCCTCGCCGCCGACGCGCAGCGCGACGGGCAGGTCCTTCACCGGCTCCCTGGCGGTGGTGGCCACGGTGGCGGTCACCTTGTAGCCGCGCGGCCCGACGGCCGGGTCGGGCTCGGCGGCGAGCGCGGTCACCGCGCCGTTCGGCAGCGGCGCGCCGCGGGCGGCGTCGACGATGGTCACCTCGGGGCGCACCGGCCCCTTCGGCCCCGGGAGCTCCGGCGGCGGCGCGTCGAGCCGCCAGCCGGCGGCGGTGAGGTCGGTCACCACCACGATCCGCTTGCCGAGCCGCTCCTGCGCCCGCGCCTCGCCGAGCGCGCGCGCCGCGGCGGCGACGCAGCCGGTGAGGTCGGCGAAGCCGGCGGAGGCGGTCGCCTCGGAGAGCGTCCGGCGGGCGGCGGCGCGGTCGAACGACGGG
>DASTGK010000562.1:0-3668 GCA_035719085.1 Anaeromyxobacteraceae bacterium | reverse complement strand
GCGTCACCGGCTTCGAGGTCGAGCTCGCCGATGGCACTCCCCGGCCCGCACCGGCGTGTGGACCGCCTTGCGCTTCTCGAAGGCGGTGTCGTGGCAGCCGCGGCAGAGCGCGGCCCCCTCCTCGACGAGCAGCCGGGCGTTGGCGCTGGCGTGCGGGCTGTGGCACGAGGCGCACTCCCCGTCCTGCACCGGCTGGTGGGTCCAGCGCCGGTCCGGCCCGCGGGCCACGTCGCCGTGGCAGCCGAGGCAGAGCTCGGTCGGCTTCGCCACCAGGGCGGCCGAGATGGTGGCGCCCGAGCCCTGGTGGCAGCCGCCGCAGTCCTCGTTGGTGAAGGGCGGGTGGCCCACCGAGCGCACCAGCGCCTTGCGCGTCGAGACGTGCGGGTCGTGGCAGCTGACGCAGGTGGCGCCGCCCGGCACCAGGCCGCGGTGGGCCTTCTGCGCCGCGCCCCCCTTCACGTCGTGGCAGCCGGTGCACAGGTCGGCCGGCGGCGTGGCGAGGAGCGAGGGCTGGCCCGAGCCGTGACCGGAGTGGCAGCCGAGGCAGTCGCCGGTGGCCACCGGGGCGTGGGCGGTGGCGCCCCGCGCCTCGAGCCGCCCCTTGAGCGCCTCGTGGCACTCGAGGCAGAGCAGCTTCACGTCGTTCTTCACGAGGCGCGCGTTCTTGCTGCCGTGCGGGTCGTGGCAGGCGCTGCAGGCGCCGCCGCGGAAGGGCTGGTGGGCGCGCGGGTCGGCGCGCTTGGCGGCGAGGCCGGCGTGGCAGCCGCCGCACATGCCGCCCTGGTCGCGGGCCAGCAGGCCCGGCTGGTCGCTCGAGTGGGGCGTGTGGCACGAGGCGCAGGCGCCGTCGCGCGCCGGGGCGTGCAGCTTCCGCCCCGCGGTGGTGCGCGTCACCTCGGCGTGGCAGCGGCCGCAGAGCGCCGGGCCGGCGGCGACGAGCAGCTTGGGGCCGCCGGCGTGCGGGTCGTGGCAGCCGCCGCAGCGCCCCTCGCGCACCGGCGCGTGGACGTGGACCTTGGAGAAGCCGGCGGCGTCGTGGCAGCCGAGGCAGGTCTCACGCTCCGGCTTGGCGAGCAGCCGGGGCGAGGCCGCGCCGTGGGGGGCGTGGCAGGCGCCACAATCGCCGTCCGCGACCGGCGGGTGCATCGCGCCGGCGGAGGCCCAGGCGGTCTTCCGGGCCGCGTGGCAGCCCCAGCAGAGCTCGGGCGCGCCCTTCGCGACCAGCTTCTTGCCGGCGCTGCCGTGCGGCTCGTGGCAGGCGGCGCAGCGCCCCTCGGCGGCCGGGGCGTGGGTCGACTTCCCGGCCAGCTCCTTCTCGACCTCGTGGCACCCGGCGCAGAGCGGCCGCTGCGGCTTCACCAGGAGCCGCGCGGCGTCGGTGGCGTGGGGCGAGTGGCAGCCGGTGCAGTCGGCCGCCGCCTCGTGCTTCACCGGGCGGGCGAGGGCCTTGCCCACCTCGTCGTGGCACCCGAGGCAGAGCTCGGCGGCCGGCCTCGTGGTGGCGAAGGGCTTCGGGCTCCCCGGCGCCGCGTGGCACGAGCCGCACTCGCCCGCCACGGCGTGGGCGCTCGCCCGCAGCCCGCCCTTGGCCGGGGCGGCGTGCGGGGCGTGGCAGCCGCCGCAGTCGGTGCCGGTCACCGGGTAGCCGGCGTGGGCCCTGGCCAGGGCGCGGGCGTCGGCGTGGCAGCCGCCGCAGAGGGCGGGCCGCGGCGAGGTGAGGAGGGCCGCCTGGGCGCCCCCGTGCGGCTCGTGGCAGGTCTGGCAGCGCTCGGCGGCCGGCTGGTGGACCACCTTCTGACGGAACGGGCCGGCCGGGTGGCAGGCGAAGCAGGCGGCGCTCCCGTCCTGCTTCAAGAGGCGGGGCAGCTGCGAGGCGTGCGGCTCGTGGCAGCCGGTGCAGCCGCGCTTCTCGAGCGCCCCGTGGACGTGCGCCGCGCCGAGCGCCTTGGCCTCGGCCGCGTGGCAGCTCGTGCAGAGCTGCTTCTCCTCCGCCTTGAGCACCAGCGCGCCGACCACGCCGTGCCGCTTGTGGCAGGCCTCGCACCCCTTCTCGTCGGCGAAGGGGGCGTGCACGTGGCGCCGGCGCGTCTCCTCGCGCACCTTGGCGTGGCAGTCGCCGCAGCCCTTCATGACGCCGCGGCGCGGCTGCGGCGCGCAGCCGGCCCCGGCGGCGAGGCCGATCGCGGCGAGGAGGAGCGCGACCGCGCGCGCGCGGCGCGCAGCCGAGGTGGCGTTCGTCCGGTGAGTCGTCATCGCGTGAGCCCGTCCCCTGAAGGCGCGGCCGCCGCGGGCGGTTCACGCCCGGTGCGACGGTCGCGACGTCATCCCCCGACTGCTGCAGCTGCGATGCGCGAGCGAAGTGGGACGGAGGATGCCACGATTCGGCGAGCCCGGATCGATCGGAGGCCCCCTGCGCCCGTTTGTCGCCGGTCACCGGCGGTGAGGTAACCCCGCCACGCGCCTGCACCTACAACCAGTGCGGGGGGCCCCGTCGTGGTCGTTGGTGTGGCAATCGATCGCTCCCCTGCGGCCGCCACCGTCGGAGGGACGCGCTCTGCGGCGTGCTAGCATCGCCCGCGATTCGGTCGGCCTCCGGGGGGGGGAGAGGCAGCCGGGGGGCTGCGCACCTCCACGCCCGCACACGCCTCGGGTGAAGGATGCGCGCTCGTCGCTTCCACGTCGCCTGGCTGGCCCGCGCGCTCCTCCTCGGGCTCGCGGCGCTCCCGGCCGGCGCGCCCGGCGGCGACTGGCACCGCGACCGGACGCTCGTCTGCAGCGACTGCCACACCATCCACAACAGCAAGGGCGGCCGGCCGATGCGGTACGACGACGCCGAGGCGACGACGCCGCTCCTGCTGCGCGCCGCCGACGCCACCTCGGTCTGCCTGGCCTGCCACCGCGGCGACCGCCCGAGCGTGCGGGCGCCGGGCGTGATGGCGCCGTCCAACTGGGACCCGGCCGGCGGCGGCTTCCCGGCCGACCTCTCGGATCCGGCCCACCACGCCCACGCCCTCGGCTCCGCCGCGGTGGTGCCGCCCGGCGGCGACACCGCCGTGGTGATGAGCTGCGTCACCTGCCACGATCCGCACGGCAACGACGCCTACCGCAACCTCCGCGCCAGCCCCTCCGGCACCGGGCGCGCCAGCGCGGCGCCGGCGGTGAGCCAGACGGCCCGCGCCGGCCAGGGGAAGCCCGACCCCTACCTGCGCGCCAGCGTGCGCTACCAGGGCGGCTTCTCGGCCTGGTGCCTCGACTGCCACGGCGCGCTCGGCGCCGGCCACGTGGCCGGAACGGACCCGCTCTTCCAGTCCCACCCCTGGGACCGGGCCCTCTTCGGCGCCGCCGCGGCCGACTACGCCGGCTGGGCCGCCGTCACCGGCGCCCGGGTGCCGGTGCAGAACGCGGCCGGGCTGCCGCCGCCCAGCGAGGGGGACCAGGTCTTCTGCCTCTCCTGCCACAAGGCGCACGGCTCGCCCAACGACGCGGCGCTCATCCACGCCGACGGCGCCACGCGGAGCTCGACGTGCCAGGAGTGCCACAACCAGTGAGCCGCTCGCCCCTGGCCGCGCCGCGCCACGGCGCCCGACTCGCCCGCCCCGCCGCGGTGGCCCTCGCGCTCGCGCTGGCGCTCGGGCCGGCCGGCGCCGCGGCGAAGAGCGGCGCCTACC
>DASTGK010000561.1:0-5452 GCA_035719085.1 Anaeromyxobacteraceae bacterium | reverse complement strand
GCGGGCCGCGAGCGCCTCCAGCCGGTCTCGCAGCGCGCCGGGCGGCAGCGAGCGCCGCCCCCGCGGCCGGCGGGCGACCAGCGTCGGCCAGAGCACGATGAGCAGGACCTGCACCGTGGCCACCAGCCCGAAGGTGCAGAGCCACCAGAGCTCGCCCGCCCAGGCCACCATGCGGTGCGCCAGGTAGAGGGCCGGGATGCCGGCGGCGGCGGAGACGAGGAAGAGGCGGAGCCGGTGGGTGAAGAAGCTGCCGAGGGTGGCCTGGCCGAGGCCGAAGCGGCGCTCGACCACGCAGGCGCGCCAGGCGGCGAAGGGCTGGTCGATCGCCGCGACGCCCATGACGATCAGCAGGAGGAAGAGGACGAAGCCGTCGGCGGCGCCCAGGGCCGCCTGGTCGAGCTTCAGGTCGAGCCAGGGCAGGGCGCCGGAGAGGAGCAGGGCGACGGTGCCGGCCCCGGTGGCCGCGCTGCGGACCAGATCGAGGCGGCCGCGGGCGAGCGCGTAGCACCGAGCCCGCTCGGCCACGTCGGCGTCGAAGAGCCCTTCGAGGTCGGCGGGGAGCCCCGCCGCGCGCCGGGCGCGCCGCAGGGAGAGGGCCGTGAGCGCCACGTCGACGAGGTGCCGCCAGGCGAGCAGCCCGATGAAGACCGCGAGAACGAGGGACCTCATGCCGGGTGGACGAAACACCCCCCCAGGTTGTGACCGGGGGCCGCGCCCGATTCCGATCCTGCACCCTCATGGGACCAGCTGTGGATCCCGCGTCAGGGTGAGACCAGCACGCCATTTCGCTGTGATCACGCGACGTACGCTCTCGTCGAGCCTCGGTCCAAGCTCCGGCCTGGACCTGACCAGCTCGCACAGGACCTGACGCGGATCGGGCTGGCCCGGCCAGGAGAGGGGCGCGGTGGTGAGGAGCAGGTCGTTGCCCGCGAGGAAGGCCCGCCGCCAGAGCTCGGCCGCGTCGCCCCCGGTCGCCTCGAGCAGGCTCGGCACCGCGAGGTCGTCGGTGAAGGTGAGGAAGCCGGCCAGGTGGGCGCGCGCCACCAGCTCCTCGGAGAGGATGGCCGGGACGCCGCCGTAGGCCCGGAAGCCGACGTTGGCCATCATCACGCCGGCCAGCGCGTCGCCGGCCGCCACGAACGCCGCCTGGTGACGCGCGATCTCCTGCGCCGAGCGGTCGACGACGAGCAGCGCCCGGTCGGAGGACCCGTCCACCGGCCCGTACCCCGGGTAGTGCTTGCCGATGGGCAGGACGCCGGCCGAGGCGAGGCCGCGCGCGAAGGACCGGCCGAGGCGCGCCACCTGGACCGCGTCGGCGCCGAGCGAGCGGCCCGACTCGGCCATGTAGCCGCGGTCGGCCAGGTCGAGCACCGGGCCGAGGCTGACGTTGACGCCGAGCGCCCTCAGGTCGAGGCCGGCGCGGCGCCCCCAGGCCTCCGCCTCCCAGCGCCCCTCCTCGCCCATGGCGCGCGCCGACGGGAGGGCGGCGAGCGTCGGCAGCGCGCGGAAGCGGTTGAGGTCGCCGCCCTCGAGGTCGACCGTCACGAGGAGCGGCAGCCTGGCGCGCCGCTGCAGCGCCTCGACGCGGAGCCGGAGCGCCTCCGGGTCGCGGAGCATCCGGCCGAGAAGGATGACGCCGCCCTGGTCGACCGGCGCGTCCCCAGGGGGCGGGAAGGCGACGACCAGCTGCGAGACCTTCTCCTCGAGCGTGAGGGTGGCCAGGAGGTGGTCGAGGTCACCTCCCGAACCCAAACCCAAACCCAAACCCAAACCCGAACCCGAACCCGAACCCGTGGCCGTGCCCGTGCTCAGCCCCATAGAGGGAGGGTGAGGAGCCCCCGCACACCCAGTCACCACGAGTACTGTCGCGATCGCCCACCTGGTCACGCCCCCACTTCAGCCCGCCCGGCGCGGCTCCGCAAGCTCGCCGGATCTCGCCTTGACGGGGGGAGCCCATCTTCCTTAGGTTCCGCGCCCGTGTCGGACCTCGTCTCCCTCGGGCGCGCCGCCGCCCCGGCCCCCCGGCCGCCGCCCCCGGGGCCGGCGCGCAAGGTCTTCGTCCACACCTTCGGCTGCCAGATGAACGAGTCGGACTCCGACCGGATGGTGGAGCTGCTCGGCCGGCACGACTTCGCCCGCACCGACAGCCCGGACGACGCCGACCTCATCCTGCTCAACACCTGCGCCATCCGCGAGAAGGCGGAGCAGAAGCTCCTCTCGGCGCTCGGGCGCTACCGGGCGGTCAAGGCCCGCCGCGGCGCCGTCATCGCCGTCGCCGGCTGCGTCGCCCAGCAAGAGAAGGACGCGCTCCTGCAGAAGGTGCCCTACGTCGACTTCGTCTTCGGCCCGGACAACCTGACCCGGCTGCCGGAGCTGCTCGAGCGGGCCGCCCACGAGCGGTTCGCCGAGACCTCGTGGCTCGACTCGGCCGAGTACCTCTTCCCCCGCGCCGACGCCGGCGCGGCGCGCGGCCGGGCCACCGCCTTCGTCACCGCCATGAAGGGCTGCGACAACGTCTGCGCCTTCTGCATCGTGCCGCACACGCGCGGGCGCGAGGTGTCGCGGCCGTGGGCCGAGGTGGTGGCCGAGGTGGCCGACCTCGCCGCGGTCGGCGTGCGCGAGGTGACGCTCATCGGCCAGAACGTCAACTCCTACCGGGGCGGCTGCACCTTCGCCGCGCTCCTGCGGCGCGTGGCGGCGGTGCCGGGCGTGGCCCGCGTCCGCTTCACCACCAGCCACCCGCACGATCTCTCCGACGAGCTCATCGGCGTCTTCCGCGACGAGCCCAGGGTGATGGGCCACTTCCACCTGCCGGTGCAGGCCGGCTCCGACGCGGTCCTGGCGCGCATGCGGCGCGACTACACGGTGGCCGAGTACCTGTCGCGCCACGACGCCCTCGTGGCCGCCCGGCCCGGCCTGGCGGTCACCACCGACTTCATCGTCGGCTTCCCCGGCGAGACCGACGAGGACTTCGAGGGCTCGCTGGCGCTGCTGGAGCGGGCCCGCTTCGAGAACTCCTTCTCCTTCCTCTTCAGCCCGCGCCCGCACACCGTGGCCGCCCGCCGGCTCGACGGCGCGCCCGAGTGGCGCGAGGTCCCGCGCCAGGTGGCGGTGGCGCGGCTGGAGCGGCTCCTCGCGGTGCAGCGGCGCATCACCGCCGAGCGGCTGCGCCAGGCCGAGGGGCAGGTGGTCGAGATCCTGGTGGAGGGGCCGAGCGACGACCCCGCGCGCCGCTTCGGGCGGACGCCTGAGAACCGGGTGGTCCACTTCGACGCCACCGAGGCCGAGGCGCCGGTGGGGGCGCTCCTGCGCGCCCGGGTGGTGCGGGCCGGGGCCTCGGCCCTCGCCGGCGAGCTCGTCGGGTCGGTGGGCGCGTGACCCCGCCGCCCGCGCCGCGCCCCGCCCGGCGGCTCGCCTGGCTCCTGCCGGCGCTCGGCTACGCCGCGATCATCTTCTGGCTCTCGAGCCAGCCCAACCCGCTGCCCTTCATGCCCAAGGCCTTCTGGACCTCGGACAAGCTGCTCCACGCCGTCGAGTACGCCGGCTTCGCCCTCGTCGTCACCTGGGGGCTCGACCACGTGGCCCGGACGGGGCCGAAGACGGCGGCGCTCCTGGCGGTGGTCGTCGGCGCGTTCTACGGGCTCACCGACGAGATTCACCAGTCGTTCGTGCCCAACCGCTCGGCCGACGTCCGCGACTGGGTGGCCGACGTGGCGGGCGCGTCGCTCGGCGCGCTCCTGGCGGTGGCGTTCTTGCGGCACCGCAGGGCGCGGGCTAGCATCCGCGCCTGACCATGGCGCTCGTGCGGCCCCACGGGGGCAAGGCCCCGAGCATCGACCCGACCGCCGTCGCGGTCGAGGGCAGCACCGTCGTGGGCGACGTGGTCATCGGCCCCGAGTCCTCCATCTGGTTCGGCGCGGTGGTCCGGGGCGACGTGAACGCCATCCGCATCGGCGCCCGCACCAACGTGCAGGACCAGACGGTCGTGCACGTCACCGGCGGCACCCACCCGACCGTGGTGGGCGACGACGTCACCATCGGCCACCGGGTGGTGCTGCACGGCTGCACCGTCCACGATCGCTGCCTCGTCGGCATCGGCGCCGTGGTCCTCGACGGCGCGGTGATCGGCCCGGACGCCATGGTGGGCGCCGGCGCCCTCGTGCCCCCCGGCATGGTGGTGCCCCCGCGCACGCTGGTGCTCGGCGCCCCGGCCAAGGTGAAGCGCGAGCTCACCGCCGCCGAGCTGGAGCACCTGCTCACCTCGGCCCGCCGCTACGCGGACCTGGCCGCCCGCTACCGCCGCGAAGGGTGGTGACCGCGTGACCGTCGTCGAGGCGCTCCAGCGCTGCGCACTCTTCAAGGAGTTCACCGAGACCGGGCTCAGGATCTTCGCCGCCGTGGCGGTCGAGAAGACGGTGCCGGCCGGCGCCCCGCTCTTCGTCGAGAACATGGTGGGCGAGTCGCTCTTCATCGTCCGCGAGGGGACGGTCCGCATCACCCAGCGCGAGGAGAAGGGCGAGCGGGAGCTGGCCGTCGTCGGCGCCGGCGAGCACCTCGGGGCGATGGCGCTCCTCGCCAAGTCGGTGCGGCTGGTCTCGGCCGTGGCCGCGGTCGACTGCCAGGTGCTGGAGCTGACGCAGCGCGACTTCGTCCGGCTCCAGCCGCAGAAGCCCCAGGCCTGCCTCAAGCTGGCGCTCGCCATCGCCGCCGACGTGGCGGCCCGGGTCGGCGAGAGCCGGGAGCTGGTGCGCGAGCTGCCGGCGCGCCGGCCCGCCTGACGGCACCTCGATCCCGGTCTTTACTCCGGCCCTCATCGCGGCGAGGATGCCGCCCCGTGCTGGAGCGCCTCGTCGACATCCTGTCGGGTCACTCTCTCCTGGCAGGCTATGCCGTCGTCTTCGGCGCGCTGGTGCTCTGCGGGTTCGGCCTGCCGCTCCCCGAGGACGTGGTGCTGGTGTCGGGCGGTGTGGTCGCCTGGCTGGCGTCGCCGCTCGAGGAGGCCAGCTTCTCCGGGATGTTCCACGACCCGGGGCTCCTCGTCATGGTGGCGGCGGGGCTGGGCGGCATCCTGGCCGGCGACTCGATCATCTTCCTCGCCGGGCGCAAGCTGGGCGTTCGCGTCGCCGAGATCGGCCCGCTGCGCCGGATCATCACGCCCCAGAAGATGGAGCAGGTGGAGAAGCTCATCCGCCGCCGCGGCAACGTGGTGGTGATGGTGGCCCGCTTCCTGCCCGGTCTGCGGGCGCCGACCTACTTCACCGTCGGCCACGCGCGCCTGCCGTACTGGGAGTTCCTGCTCTTCGACGGCGCGGCCGCCCTCGTCTCGGCGCCGCTCTGGGTCTGCCTGGGCTTCTACTTCGGCTCGGACATCGAGGAGGCGGCGCGCACCGCCTCCCGCTTCGGGCAGTACGTGCTCGCCGCGGTGCTGGCGGTGGTGGCCGCCATCGCCATC
>DASTGK010000560.1:0-2820 GCA_035719085.1 Anaeromyxobacteraceae bacterium | reverse complement strand
GGAGCTGCACCAGGGCGGCGAGCCCGGTGGCGAGCGCGCGCCGCGGCGGCGCCGGCAGCCCGGCTCCGCCGGCGAGCGTCGGCGCCACGATGCCGGCGACGAGCGCGGTGGCCAGGAACTGGAGCACGAGGAGCGCGGCCGAGAGCCCGAGCCCGGCGGCGGCGGCGCGCCCGGCGAGGGGCGCCAGGGCCGCCGGATCGCCCGCGGCGGCGAGCAGGTCGCCGGACCTGGCCGCGACGAGCCGCGCCAGGAGGAAGGCCGGGGCCTGGACGAGCAGCATGGCGAGGAAGAGCCGCCGGAAGTGGCGGACCGTGAGCGCCACGGCCCAGTCGATCATGCCGCCGACCGAGAGCGGGCGGATGGTGAGATCGCGGGGCGGAGCCATGGCGGCGGCATGAGGATACCGCGTCGGACGGTTTACCGGGTCCGGCCAGACCGGGTCCCCGGCCGGGGGAAGGGCGCGTCGGCCGCCCCTCCGCGGCGCCGCCGGGGACGGTAGGATGGCCGGATGGCCCGCGGCCGCGACCTGGCGCCTCGCTCACGCACGGTGATCGCCGCGCTGGCGCTCGCGGCCGTCGCGGGCAGCGCCCGGGCCGCCCCGCCGCCGGCGCCGCCCGCGGTGCTCATCCTCGCCTCCTACCACCGCGGCTTCACCTGGACCGACCAGGAGACCGCGGGGGCGCTGGCGGCGCTGCGCGCCCGCTGGCCCGACCTGCAGCCCTACGTGGAGCACCTCGACCGCAAGCGCTTCGGCGGCGCCGCGGCCGAGGAGGCGCTGCGCCGCTTCCTGGTGGAGAAGTACCGGGGCATCCGGATCGACGGGCTGGTGGCCACCGACGACGCCGCCTTCGACTTCGCGCTCGCGGCGCGCGACGAGCTCTTCGGCGGCGCCCCGCTGGCCTTCTGCGGCGTGAACGGCGAGGTGGGCGCCCGGCTGGCCGGGCTGGCGCGGGTGACCGGTGTCGTGGAGTGGACCGACGTGGCCGGCACGTTCGCCCTGGTGCGCGCCCTCCAGCCCGACGTCGCCCGCATCCTGGTGGTGCTCGACGCCACCGAGACGAGCGCAGGCATCGCGCCGCGCGTGGCGGCGGCGGCGCGCGCGCTCGGGCCCGGCGTCGAGGTGACGATCGCCGGAGCGGAGCTGTCGCACGCCGAGCTCGAGGCGCGGGTCGCCGGGCTCGACCGGCGCACGGCGGTGGTGCTCGGCTCCTTCAACGTCGACCGGCTGGGCGCCTACCGCTCCTACGAGCAGGTGGCCGAGCGGGTCGCGGCGAGGAGCGCCGCCCCGGTCTACGGCCTGTGGGGCTTCCAGCTCGGCCACGGCATCGCGGGCGGCAGCCTGCTCGGCGGCGAGGACCAGGGGCGGCGCGCCGGGGAGCTCCTCATCCGGCTCCTCGACGGCGTCACCGAGCCGGTGGACGAGCGGTCGCCGGCCACGCTCGCCGTCGACGATCAGGCGGCCGCGCGCTGGAGGCTCGACCCGGAGGGGCGGCTGCCCGCCGGCACCTACCAGGCCATCAACCGGCCGGAGCGGGTCTGGTACCGGTACCGCGCCTGGTTCCTCGGGGCCGCGCTCTCGCTCGCGGCGCTCGCCGCCTTCTCCGGCGCCCTCCTCGAGCTGGTCCGCCGCATGCGCCGGACCGAGCGCGAGCTGCGCGAGAGCCAGGAGCGCTACCGCTCCATCGTCGACTCGGTCGAGGACGCCATCTTCATCCACGACGCCGCCACCGGCGCCGTGCTCGACGTGAACCGGCGGGCCTGCGAGCTCTACGGCGCCACGCGACAGGAGCTCCTGGCGGCCGGCGTCGGCCCCATCAGCGAGGGGACGCCGCCCTACACCCGCGAGGACGCCGAGCGCTGGATGACCCGGTGCCGCGCCGAGGGGCCGCAGCGCTTCGAGTGGCTGGCGCGGCGCAAGGACGGCGTCACCTTCTGGGTCGAGGTGGCCATGCGCCAGGCGACCGTGGCCGGCCAGGCCCGCATCGTGGTGGCGGTGCGCGACATCGCCGAGCGCAAGCGGGGCGAGGCGCAGCGGATCGCCCTGGAGCGGCGCATCGAGGAGGGGCAGCGGCTCGAGTCGATCGGCCGGCTGGCCGGCGGCGTGGCGCACGACTTCAACAACCTGCTCACCCCGATCCTGGGCAACGCGCAGGGGGCGCTCGACGCGCTCGGGGCGGATCACGCGGTGGCCGAGGACCTGCGCGGCATCGTCGAGGCGGCCGGCCGGGCCGGCGCGCTCACCCGGCAGCTGCTGGCGCTCTCCCGCCGGCAGCTCCTGCAGGAGCGGGCCGTCGACCTGAACGCCGAGGTGAACGCGCTCCACGCCATGCTCCGGCGCGTCATCGGCGAGGGCGTGCAGGTGCGGCTCGCGCTCGACCCGGCGCTCGGCCGCGTCCGCGGCGACCCCTCGCAGCTGCAGCAGGTGCTGCTCAACCTGGCGGTCAACGCGCGAGACGCCATGCCGGGCGGCGGGCTCCTCACCATCGCCACGCGCAACGTCGGCCCCGAGGAGGCGGCCTGCCGCGCCGGCGCCCGGGCCCGCTCGCTCGTCGAGCTCTCGGTGGCCGACACCGGCACCGGCATGACGCCCGAGGTGCGGGCCCGGCTCTTCGAGCCCTTCTTCACCACCAAGGCGCTCGGCAAGGGGACCGGCCTCGGCCTGGCCACGGTGCTCGGCGTGGTGAAGCAGCACGGGGGCGAGGTGGAGGTTGAGAGCGCCCCGGGGCGGGGGACCACCTTCCGCATCCTCCTGCCGCGCGACGACGCGGCGCTGCCGCTCGCGCCGCCCGCGCCCGCGGCGCCACCGCCCGCCGCCGAGGG
>DASTGK010000559.1:0-4912 GCA_035719085.1 Anaeromyxobacteraceae bacterium | reverse complement strand
GGGCCAGGAGCCAGAGCGAGGCGCCCAGGCCGAGCGCGATGGCCGCGGCGCCGGCGCCGAGGAGGGCGCGGGGCGTCACCGTTCCTCCCGCTCGTCGCGGCCGTCGACCGGTCGCGGGTCGGGGGGCGCGCCAGGGGCGCCGGGGAGACCGGGCGGGGCACGGCCGAGCAGATGGTCGACGTCGGAGAGCGCCGCCTCGAGCCGGTCGGCCGCCGGCCGGAGCGCCTCGATCACCTTCTCCATCCGGGCGGCGCACGCCGCCGCCTCGGCGCGGATCTTGGGCATGGCCGCGGCCACCTTGGGATCGTCGAGCAGGTCCATGCGCTGCTCCAGGTCGAGGAGCGTGTAGCGGCAGGCGCGGATCCGGCCGCCGTCGGCCGGCTGGGCCGCGTCCGCCTCGCGGGCGCGCTGCTCCAGCCGCGCGCGCACGGTGCGCGCCGCCGCGGCGTCGGCCGGGGCGGCCGTGGCGATCCGCTCGTCGAGCCCCTCGTAGTAGCGGGCGTACCGGATGCGGAAGGCGCACTGGCCGATGCGGGCGAGGTGCAGGGCGGCGAAGGAGGTGCCGTCGTAGAGCCGCCGCCAGAGCGCCTGGTCGGCGCCCGTGCCGGCCGGCGGCTGGCCCGGGTCGCGCGGCTCGGGCGCGGCGGGGAGCGAGGCGGGCGGCTGGAACGTGGCGGTCGGCTCGGCCAGGAGGGCGACGGCGAGGAGCGCGGCGGGGAGCGTGGTCATGGCGGTGTCGTCTCTGGGGGTGGTGTCGTCACTCGGTCGGCCTCCAGACCCAGCGGCCGGCCTCGTCCAGGTAGCCGAGCCGGGTCCCGTCGCCGGCCAGGGCCGGCTCGCCGCCGACGCCCACCGCGGCCAGCCCGTCGCGGAAGTCCTCGGCGGCGTCGAAGCGCGTGGCGGCGTCGTCGCCCGAGATGGCCACGGCGCCCGCGCGGTCGATGAAGGCGGGGCGCGCCGCCTCGTGGGGCGTGGCGGCCAGGTCGACGCGGGCCCGGGCACCGGCGAAGGGGTGGCACTCGCGGAAGCGCGGAGGGATGGCGAAGGCCCCGGTTCGGTCCACGTAGCCGCAGCGCCCGCCCTCCTGGGCCGCCGGCGCCAGGCCGCCGTCGAAGTGGCCAGCCCACTCGAAGCGCGCCGGGATGGCGACGCGCCCGGCGGCGTCGAGGTAGCCCCAGCGGCCGCCGGTCCGGACGGGCGTGAGGCCGCCGGAGCGGGCGCCGGCCCCCTCGAACTCGCCGGGCAGCCGGCCGCCGCGCACGTCGTAGAGCGCCACCTTCTGCCGCCCCATCGACATGGCCAGCACCGCCACCGCCAGCCCCTCCTTCACCGGCTGGCCGCCCATGAAGCCGGGGCCGAGCACGCCGCGCCCCGACCGGTCGACGTAGCCGCAGGCGTCCGGATCGCAGACCATGGCGAGCCCCTCGGAGAAGTCCTCGGCCGTCGTGTAGCGGGCCGGGATGGCCAGGGCGCCCGTCCGGTCGACGTAGCCGTAGCGCAGCCCGACGCGCACGGCGGCGAGCCCGCCGGAGAAGGGGCGGTGGAGCGTGCCGGCCGGCGCGTAGGGCGGCGCGAGGACCAGCGCGCCGGTCCGGTCGATCCAGCCGTGCTTGCCGTCGACCTGGACGGCCGCCAGCCCCTCGGAGAAGGGCTCCGCCCGGTCGAAGCGGGGCGGGATGGCGAGCCGGCCGGCGGCGTCGACGTAGCCCCACCGGCCGTCCACGCGGACGCGGAAGAGGGGCGGGGAGGGCGCCGCCGCCGCGGCACCCGGCTCGGCGGCCGCCTCCGTCGAGACCACGAGGATGGCGAGCGCGAGCGCCGCGGGCGTGCGTGTCACGGGTTCCCTCCTGCCGGCACGCGCGGTGGCTCCCATTCCCCCGGCGGTGCGGGACAGAACGTGTGCATCGACTCCCGGTCGGGCAACGGAGCGGGGCGTTCGGACGCACCGACTGACGGTCCAGGTGGGGCGCTGCTGTACCGTGAGCACGGGATGGCCGGGCGACTTAACGCACCGGCGGTGAATCACCGCCGCCTGAGCGCGCGACGTCGTAACCCCCCATCGTCCCGGGGGCCCAGGCGCATCCCGGGGGCGCCGAGCGCGGACCGACCGCTGAGTCGATCGCGGATCGGTCGTCCACTGTCGGACAACCACCACTTGCGCCTACTTGACCCAGGCCAAAGATTCCACGTCGCCCGGGTCGGCGGATGCGGGTTCGGTGGAATGGGCCAGCGAACCCGCGGGGGCCGGACGTCCAGGGCGGTCGCGACCGTGTGGCGCGGTGCGGCCGACGTGCTGCCTCGGGAGGGCAGTCCAGATGAAGACTCGACTCGAGACCACCAAGGTGGTCGCGCGCGCCTTGCTCGCGACCGCGACGGTCGCGCTGGCGCAGGCCGCGACCGCCCAGACGCCGTCCTGCCCGTACCCGCTCGGCCTGAACGGCCAGACCGGCAGCTGCACGCTGCAGAGCGCGCCGCTCCTGCCGCTCGACCCGGCCCTGCAGCCCAAGTTCCTGAACGAGCTGCCGCAGCCGATTTTCTACCAGCCGGACACCACCACCTTCCCGGGCTTCGACTACTACGAGATCCAGATGGCGCCGGTGACGCAGCTGCCGGTCGCCTTCCCGCAGCCCAAGGCCGGCTCGCCGGCGGCGCCCCCCGGCACGCAGTGGCTCGGACTGGTCGATCCGGCCACGGTCGGCACCGCCAATGCGCCCGGCGCGATGACGCCCCTCTACACGCCGGTCTGGGGCTACAGCCAGCTGAACGGCGGCCCGGGCTACCCCTTGAACGGCCTCTCGACCTACCCGTCGATGAGCTTCAAGGCGACCAAGGGGCGGCCGGTCAAGGTGAAGTGGGTCAACAACGCGCCGGACAACCACCTCTTCTGCCCCAGGCCGCTCGACTCCAACTCGCCGTGCGCCATCGACCGGACGCTCATGGGCACGCTGGTCCGCCGCGGTGAGCGCGTGAACCGCTTCGGCGGCCCGATGCAGCCGGACAACGCCATGGTGATCCACCTGCACGGCGGCGAGATCCCGCCCGACTCGGACGGCATGGCCGAGCTCTGGATCGGCAACGGCAACACCGCGGCCGCCTACAGCCAGGCCGGCGGCGCCTTCTACAAGACGCCGACGCAGCTCGTCGACTCGCTCGGCAACGCCATCGCCGGCGCCCACTCCAACGTCGACCCGCCGTTCATCCCGCCGCCCGGCAGCGGCATCCCGGCCGACGGGCGCTCGAACGGCCCCGACCTGCCCGGCACCACGCCGCCCGGCTCGATCTACCAGCCCGGGCAGCTGATCCGGCCCACCGGCAACGCCATCCACTACAACTACCCGATGGTCCAGGACGCGGCGACCATCTGGTACCACGACCACGCGCTCGGGAAGACGCGCATCAACGTGGCGGCGGGCCCGGCCGGCTACTTCTACGTGACCGACCCGGCGGTGGAGAGCGCCATGCTCGCCGCCGGCAAGCTGCCGGCCACCGGCGACTGCAGCAACGCCGGCATCCTGGCGGGCAGCTGCTACGACGTGCCGATCGTGCTGCAGGACCGCAGCTTCAACGCCGACGGCACCATCAACTTCCCCAACGGCCTCGGCCAGCCCGCGCCGGCCGGCGTGGTCGGCTGGAACCCGCTGCAGCCCGGCCCCAACCCGACCGTCCACCCGCAGTGGGTGCCCGAGTACTTCGGCGACGTCCCCATCATCAACGGCGTCGCCTGGCCCAAGCTGACGGTCGAGCCCCGCCCCTACCGCTTCCGCCTGCTCGACGGCTCCAACGCCCGCTGCTGGACGCTCGACCTGAAGACCGCCACCGGGATCACCGCCCCCAACTTCGTGCAGATCGGCACCGACCAGGGCTACGTGGCGGCGCCCCAGACGCTCAACCGCATCACCCTCTGCCCGGGCGAGCGCTCCGACGTGGTGATCGACTTCTCCGCCCTCGCCGGCGCCACCGTCACGCTGACCAACTCGGCGCCCGCGCCGTTCCCGGCCGGCATCAGCCCGAACGCCGCCAAGAGCCCCTACGCCCAGCTCGCCCGCATCCTGCAGTTCCAGGTGACCAAGCCGCTCAACCCGGCCTTCCCGGCGGCGCCCTACGCCGCCCCGGCCGCGCTCGGCACCGTGACCCCGCTCGCCACGGCCGGCGCCCCGGCGCGCGAGCTGATCCTGAACGAGGTGCTCGACCCGGTGACCCTCGCCCCGCTGCGCGTCCAGATCGACGCCAAGGCCTTCGAGGACCCGATCACCGAGACGCCCAAGCGCGGCACCACCGAGGTCTGGAAGATCGTCAACACCACGGTCGACGCCCACCCGATGCACCTGCACCTCGTGAAGTACCAGGTGGTGTCGCGCCAGAAGTTCGACGTGGCCGGCTACAAGGCGGCCACCGGCCTCAACGGCCTGGCGGCCGGCGGCACGTTCACCAAGCAGCCCGTCGCGCCCTACCTCATGGGCCAGCCGCGCGGTCCGGATCCGGCGGAGGTCGGCACCTGGAAGGACACCGCCAAGGCCTACCCGGGCGAGGTGCTGACCATCGTCGCCTCGTGGGACGGCAAGTGGAAGGACGCGCCGACGATGACGACCGACCCGGTCACCGGCGCGGCGGTCCCCGATCCGACGGTGCCGTACTTCCAGGCCGTCACCTCGGGGCCGTACGTCTGGCACTGCCACATCGTCGACCACGAGGACAACGAGATGATGCGGCCGACGCTGGTCCTGCCGTAGCGGACGAGCGGTCGAGGAGGGGGCGGGGCGGTGCTCGCGAGGGCGCCGCCCCGCTTCACGTCCGCCGTTCCGGCACGGACGGTGCGTACGGCACCCGTCCGTGGCTTCGCCTCGCGCGAGGGGCGTGCGTACGATGACGGGACGGAGGAGGGGAGATGCACCAGCGACCGATCGTGCTGCTC